>NZ_JBSTYP010000005.1:0-109065 GCF_054052405.1 Aeromonas aquatilis
GTTCTCTGAGCATGGTGCAGTCCATTTATTGACCATGCAGCAATTAGATCAAACCCCGGGATCGGCGTCCAGGGGTTTGTCAGCAGTCTGAAACGCCCCTTGCGGGGCGTTTGTCATCAGTTGGCTTCGTCTTTCTTTTTGCGAATGCTTAAGCCCAGCTCCCGACCACGCAGTCGGGCGTAATAGATGGTGCCGACAAAGGCGAGAGTGGTGAAGACCAGCTCCACCACCGCCAGCCACCGCTCCCCCTCATCCGTGGTGATCAGGGTGAGGGCATGGAGGAAGTAGGGCATCAGCACGAAGTTGCCCCAGGCGTGGGTATAGGGGTTGCCCTGCACTATCCCCTTGAGGGGGAAAAGCAGCGGCACCGTCCAGATCACCGGCAGCAGCCAGGGGTTGAGGTCCGGATGGGGCGAGAGCCACAGATGCCAGAGGATGACCCAGCCCAGCAGACCAAAGAAGCCGACCAGGGTCAGCAGGCGCGCAAAGCGGGTGCTCACTTGAGGATCTCCAGCACCTGCTCCGGCGGGCGACCGATCCGGGCCTGACCATTCTTGATGACGATGGGACGCTCGATCAGCTTGGGATGCTGGTGCATGGCACGAATAAGGGCGTCGCCATTCACTTCACCGAGGCCCAGCTCCTTGTAGAGATCTTCCTTGGTGCGCATCAGCTGGCGCGGGTCGCTAAAGCCAAGCAGGGTCAGCAGCTTGCGGATCTCCTCCTCGCTCGGGGCCTGCTCCAGATAGAGCACCACATCAGGGGCGATCCCGTGCTGTTCCAGCAGGGCCAGGGTTTCGCGACTCTTGGAGCAGCGCGGATTGTGGTAGATTTGGGTCTCACTCATGGTAACTCCCTGATTAATCGCAAGATGGGACTAGAAACGGCGCTATTGTAGGGGAAAGTGATGGTCAGGGTAAGCGGCAGTGGAAAGGAATTGAAACGAATTTGTTGGCTGATTGTGGCTGGCCTGCTGGGCGCCTGCACGCCCGCCCCCGAATTTACCGACGCAGCGGGGCAAACGGTGGCTCTTGACCACTTTGCCGGCAAGCCGCTGCTGGTCAACTACTTCGCCCCCTGGTGCGCCCCCTGCCTGCGGGAGATGCCGCACCTCAACGCGCTGGCTGCCGAGGGAGAGATCGCCGTGGTGGCGATCAACTACGACCCGACCACCCCAGCAGAGCTGGACAAACTGGCTGCGCAGTACCACATCAAGGTGCCCCTCCTTATTGCCAATGAAGATGCCAGGCTCCCCTTCCCTCGCCCAAGCGGCCTGCCTACCAGCTACCTGCTCGATAGTGAGGGCAAGCTCAAGCAGACGCTGGTCGGCGAGCTCGACCAGCAGCAGATCGAGATGCTCAAGGCGACCGCCAGCCGCCTGAGCCACTAGCCCATCGCTACTATCATCGTCCCCCACATCAACGCCACCGCCATAAACAACAAGGGCGCACCAGAGTGCGCCCTTGTTTGATAGGCCAATGCCAGGTTTCGTTAGCCCTTGAGGCTGTCGAGATCCTTCTTGGCCCGCTCCAGCTCGGTGATGCGCGCCTCCAGACGAGCCAGGGTCATCCGGTCGCTGGTGGTACCGCGCGCCACGATCAGCTCGTCGATGGCCGCCTGATAATCCCCGCGCAGCGCGAGCATCTCGGCCCGCGCCATATGCAGCTCGGTCATTCTGCCCGCCTTGCGATAGGCATCGGCCAGCAGGTTCCAGGCCAGATTGTTCTCCTCGTGGGCACGGGCATAGGGGTCGAGGATGGCGATGGACTTCTTGTAGTTGCCGCTCTCGAGGTAGGCGTTGCCGAGGTTGACCACCACCACTTCGTTATCCGGCATCCGGCTGCGGAATTTCTCGAGGCGCGCGATGGCCTGGGCACTGCGCCCCTTGGCCAAATCGATGTCGGTCTGGGCATCGACGATAAAGAGATCTTCCGGATGACGGGCCGCCAGCTCCTGCATCAGGGTATCCGCCTCGTCGGTGCGCTTGAGCTGGATCAGCGCCAGCGCCTTGCCATAGATGGCGGCATCCTTGAGCGGATAATCCCCCTTCTGGATCCGGCTATCGAAGTAACTCAGCAGCCCCTGCGGGGTATCGGTACCAAAACGGACCTGAATCCGCACCTTGGCCAGCCAGAAGTCGAGACTGGGCGGCAAGTCGCGGCGGCCATAGCTGCCCGCCCGAGCGCGGGCCTCGCTGATCCGGGTCTCCGGCAGCGGGTGAGTGAGCAGCATTTCCGGCGGCTTGCTGGCGTAACGGTATTCGGCAGCCAGTTTCTGGAAGAAATTGGCCATCCCCATGGGATCGAAACCGGCATCATAGAGGGTCTTCATGCCGATGCGATCCGCTTCATATTCGTTGTCGCGGGTGTAGTTGATGGCCGACTGCATGGAGAGGCCAAGCGTAGTCTGCAACGCAGCGATACCGGCAGTCGGGTTGATCACCGCCAGCGCGATGGAGCCCACCAGACCGGCCAGGGTCACCGCCGAGCTGCTCGCCTGCGCTTCCATATAACGGGCGATATGGCGCTGGGTCACGTGGGTGATTTCGTGGGCCAGTACCGAGGCCAGCTCGCTCTCGCTGTCGGCGTAGAGGAAGAGGCCAGTGTGCACCTTGACTCGCCCGCCGAGGAAGGCGGCCGCGTTGATGGTGGGATCATTGATGAGGAAGAAGGTAAACGGGAAACGCACCCCATCGGCGTTGGTCAGCAGTCGCTGACCCAGATCGTCAATGTACTGGCTCAGCACCGGATCATCGATGATCGGCAGACCCGCACGGGCAAAGCGCATAAAGGCGTTGCCGTAACGCACTTCCTGTTCGATGGGCAGGGCCGCCACCCCGGCCGTGCCGATGTCGGGAAGCTGATTGTTGGCCTCGGCATGAAACGTGGCGCCCATCAGGGAAGCCAGCAGGGGAAGCGATGCCATCAGGGGGGAAAAACGTGCCACGTTATCTCTATCTCCATCAGAAAGGGCCTCGGCAGAATACCCTTGCCCATCAAGGGCTACAAGCGTTGTTTCACGCTCTTATCACGGCCATAATAGCGGCCACCTGCCTGATGGAGCCCCCATGGAAATTCTCGACCTGACCCCCTGGCGTTGCCCCGAGCCGCTGATCCGGCTCAAGCTCTGGTTAAGGGAGGCCAAAACCGGTCAAACCGTCACCATACGGCTGGCCGATGCGGGCTCCCGGCAGGATATTCCGGCCTATCTGCACCGTCAGGGCCACCATGTCGAGATGCAGCAACAACCGGACAATACCCTCTCTTTGCAGTTGGTTGTCGGGGCGAAGCAACCATCTTGAGCCCCAGTGATGTAAGGATGCCGTCATGTTAGAAGTATTGAAGCGCTGGTATCAGACCCGTTTTTCCGATCCCGATGCCGTTACCCTGTTCCTGTTGCTGGTGTTCTGCTTCACCATCATCTGGCTGTTTGGCGATCTGCTGGCCCCCCTGCTGGTAGCGCTGGTAATGGCCTATCTGCTGGAGTGGCCGGTCGCCCGGCTGCAAAAAGCGGGGCTGTCGCGCACCCTGGCCACCAGCGTCATTCTGATCCTCTTTCTTGCGGTGGCGGTGGCTTCCTTGCTGGGTCTTATCCCAACGCTGGTCAGTCAGGGGATCAATCTGGCCAAAGAGGCGCCGGCCATGCTGACCCACGCGCAGGATTATGTGCGCACCCTGCCTGACAAATACCCCGAGCTCATCGACGTCAGTCTGGTGGAGACCGTCATCGACAATATTCGCCAGCGCATCCTCAGTGGCGGCGAGCATCTGGTGAGCGCCTCCCTCAGTTCGCTGGTCAACGTGGTCGCCATCATGATCTACCTCATTCTGGTACCGCTGATGGTCTTCTTTATGCTCAAAGACAAGCGGGTACTGATGGGCAGCCTGCGCCGCTTCCTGCCGCGCAACCGCACCCTGGTCAACCGGGTGTGGGTCGAGATGAACAACCAGATCATCAACTACATCCGCGGCAAGGTGATCGAGATCCTCATCGTCGGCATCGCCACCTATGTTCCCTTCGCCCTGATGGGACTGCGCTACTCGGTGCTGCTGGCGGTCGCAGTCGGCTTCTCGGTGCTGATCCCCTATATCGGCGCTGCCGTGGTGACGGTGCCGGTGGCCATGGTCGCCCTGTTCCAGTGGGGGCTCACCCCCGAGTTCGCCTGGCTGATGGTGGCCTATCTGGTCATTCAGGCTCTCGATGGCAACCTGCTGGTACCGGTGCTTTTCTCGGAAGCGGTCAACCTCCACCCTGTCGCCATCATCATCGCCGTGCTGGTCTTCGGCGGCTTGTGGGGATTCTGGGGAGTCTTCTTCGCCATTCCCCTCGCCACCCTGGTCAAGGCGGTGATCAATGCCTGGCCAAAACGTGAAGAGATGCCCAGTGCCGCAAAATAACCTGCTTCCCCTGCAATCGTGACAACGGAGTGTCCATGACCTTTTTTCGTCAAATCAGAGCGGCAGGGCTGACGGCCCTGCTCCTCGCTGCCGCCATGCCCGCCCGCGCCGATATCGATCTTGGCGCCATGGATCTACTCACCAGCGACAGCCCTACCAGCCCGGTGCCACAGGGCTTTGTCGCCGGAGCGGCGCTCATCGGGGGACAGGCCCGTTATGAAGCGCAGGATAATGCCACCTACGCCATCCCGGGCTTTATCTACTTCGGCAAGCAATTCATGTTTCTGGGGGATCGGGCCCGCTACTACTTCCACAAGGATGATAACGTGGCCCTCTACGGCTATGGCCGGGTCCGTTTTGGCAATCTGGATCCCGAGGACTCGCCCGCTTTCAGTGGTATGGAGCAGCGAAAATGGCAGCTGGAAGGCGGGATCGGTGGCAACATCATCACCCCCTATGCCCTGCTGACCGTGCGGGCCAACAGCGATGTCACCGGCCGCAGCAAGGGGCAGGAGCTGCTGCTGTGGGCCGACTTCCCCATCCTACGCGACAACCTGCTGATCATGCCGGGAATGGGACTGATGCTGCGCAGCGACAAGATGGCCAACTACTACTTCGGCGGCATCTCCGAGAACGAAGCAACCGCCCAACGACCCGCCTGGGATACCGGCACCACCCTCTCCCCGATGGCGACCCTCATCACCAGCTACCGCTTCAGCCCCAACTGGATTGGCATGTTTGCCATGAACTACGAATGGTATGATCGGGACATCAAAAACAGCCCCATCGTCCAGCACGATGGCGAGCTCTATGCGGGTTTTGCGCTGGGCTATATCTGGTAACGGTTATGAGTCTTGAACAGTGAGACACGACCAAACAAAAGGGAGCCCTCGGCTCCCTTTTTCACGACCATCATCAGGCTGGTAGTACAGCCTACTCAGGCTGCCAGTTCAGGCTTACAGCGCCGCCAGAAACTCGGTCAGTTGCTGATTGACGAAGGACGGATTTTCCAGCGACGAGATGTGGCCAGCCATCGGGATCTCCCTGAACGGGCAACCCAGCACCTCGGCCATCAGATAGCCCTCCAGCACCGGACGGGCCTTGTCTTCGCAGCCGGTCATCACCAGCGCGGGAGTGGTGATCTCCTCCAGCCACTCGATACGATCTTCGCGGGTCACAAAGCTGCGGCCCACCGCCACCATGGCGGCAATCTTCTCGTTTGGCCAAGCGGCCAGACGCGCCTTGAAACCACTCATCAGCGCCTCATCAGGCTGGCTGGCAAAGAAGATCGGCGCCACCTGTTCGATGATGGGCGCCGGTACGGTGCCGAGCTGCTCGATCATCGCCAGCATGCCGAGGTAGCGCTCGCAGGTGATCTGCGGTTCCAGGCCGACAAAACTGTCCATCAGCACCAGCCCCTTAAGGCGGTTTGGCACCATGCGCGCCAGCTCCACACCCCACATGCCGCCGATGGAGAGACCCACCAACACGAACTCGTTGACCCCGAGGGCATCGAGCAGCGCCAGGTGATCCCGCGCCAGAGTCGCCAGGGTGCAGCCACCTTCGGGGAGCAGGTCGGAATCACCGTGGCCCCACAGCTCGGGAACAATGCAGCGATAGCTGCCCTTGAGCGCCTCGATTTGCGGCGCCCACATGGCGCTGTCCCACAGATAGCTGTGGCCAAACAGCAGTACCGGCCCTTGCCCTTCATCCAGATAGGCCATCCGGCGGCCCGCTATCTCCATAAAATGCTTCATGTTATCTCCTGTTGCCAGCGATGGGCGGGCAGTGTATCACGTCCCCCTTGGCAGGTGACGCCTCTCTGGTGCAAGCTGGCAGTGACTCAAAGAAGTCACCCATGAAAGGATGCCAAAAGGAGAAGCCCATGGCGAAGGAGAAGAGCAAGAAGCGGCCACGTCTGGACAAGAAGTGCTACGAGCACCACCTTGCCCATCTGCAGGAGGAGCTGGTCAAGCTGCAGGAGTGGGTCAAGCAGGAGGGATTGAAGGTAGTGGTACTGTTCGAGGGACGCGACGCCGCCGGTAAAGGGGGCGTCATCAAGGCGATTACCGAACCGCTCAACCACCGGGTCTGCCGGGTCACGGCGCTGCCCGCCCCCTCCGACCGGGAGCGCTCCCAGTGGTACTTTCAGCGTTATGTGGCCCACCTGCCCGCCGCTGGCGAGATGGTGCTGTTTGACCGCTCCTGGTACAACCGGGCAGGCGTCGAACGGGTGATGGGCTTTTGCAGCGATGGGGAGTACCGCGAGTTTCTGCGCGCCTGCCCCGAGTTCGAGCGGATGCTGATCCGCTCCGGCATCACCTTGATCAAATACTGGTTCTCGGTCAGCGACGAGGAGCAGGAGAAGCGCTTTAAGGAGCGGATAAATACGCCCATCAAGCGCTGGAAGTTCAGCCCGATGGATTTGCAATCCCGCTCGCGCTGGGTGGAATACTCCCGCGCCAAGGATGACATGTTCACCTACACCGACACCGAGGATTGTCCTTGGTTCGTGGTGGAGGCAGATGACAAACGCCGTGCCCGCCTCAACTGCATCACTCATCTGCTGGGCAAGGTGCCCTACGAGACGATCCACTATGAGCCCCTCAAGCTCCCCCCCATCAAAACCGAAGGGTATGAGCGCCCGCCGCTGGCCAGCCAGACCTTTGTGCCCGATATTACCGCCGAACTCGAGGCTTGAACCGGGTTACCTTGCCTATCTGCATGTTCAAATCGCAGGCAATAAAAAGCCGGTCTGACGACCGGCAAAAAGGCATTGATTATTAAGAAAGGAAAACCAGCACAACAAAAAATCAGGTACGGATATATTTGGCGGTCCGGGGAAACGCCTGCTCCTTGGCATCGAACAGGTAGCAGGCTTCGGCCGGGATACCCACGCTGTAGGTCTGACCGGTCGCCACATCCACATCCGAGGTAGCCTTGACGGTAAAGTCGTGACCATCCACATCCATATAAACGAAGGACTCGGCGCCCAGGTGCTCGGCCACCTGCACGATCCCGCTCACCTTGCTGTGTGCATGGGGGTGATCCAGCGGCATCAGGTGCTCGGGGCGAATGCCCAGCTCCACCTTGTCACCCACAGCGCCACTGCGGGCATCGACCCGGGCACGCACGGTATCGCCAGAGGTCAACTTGACCAGGCACTCCTGCTCGCCAATCTCCAGCAACTCGCCCGCCAGGAAGTTCATCTTGGGAGAGCCGATAAAGCCCGCCACGAACTTGTTGTCCGGGTTGTGGTAGAGATCCAGCGGTGAACCGAACTGCTCCAGGTTGGTAGCAGCCTCGGCCTTGAGCGGGCTCAGCACCACAATCTTGTCGGCCAGGGTCATCGCTTCCACTTGATCGTGGGTCACGTAGATGATGGTGGAGTTAAGCTCTTTGTGCAGCTTGGCGATCTCGATCCGCATCTTGACCCGCAGGGCGGCATCCAGGTTGGAGAGCGGTTCGTCAAACAGGAACACCTGCGGCTGCTGCACTATGCTGCGACCGATGGCGACCCGCTGACGCTGACCACCGGAGAGCGCCTTGGGCTTTCTGTCCAGCAGCGGCTCGAGACCCAGGATCTCGGCGGCGCGCATCACCCGCTTGTGGATATTCTCCTTGTCCATCTTCTTGAGCTTCAGACCAAAGGCCATGTTCTCGTAGATGTTCATGTGCGGATAGAGGGCATAGGACTGGAACACCATGCCGACGTTGCGCTCTACCGGCGGCACGTCGTTCATGTAGCGACCGCCGATGGTCAGCTCACCGCTGGTGATGTCTTCCAGACCCGCGATCATCCGCAGCAGGGTGGATTTGCCACAGCCGGACGGGCCGACGAAGACGATGAATTCGCCCTCCTTGATGGAGAGGTTGATGTTGCGCAGGGTGTCCTTGTGAACAGCCGGATCGTAATTTTTGCGAACGTTGTTGAGTACTACTTCAGCCATGACGAGCTCCGCTCTTGAATCTTTGCAAATCGTGATAGCGGGGGGAGTCAGCTCCCCCGGCCATAAACTTAACCTTTCACACCACCGGCAGTCAGACCGCCAACCAACCAGCGCTGTGCCAACAGGAAGACCACTGTGATGGGGAAACCGGAGAGCACTGCGGCCGCCGCGAAATCACCCCACAGATAGTTCTGCGGATAGAGGTACTGCTGGGCCCCGACCGCCAGGGTCAGATTGTTCACATCCTGCAACAGGATGGAGGCCATGGGCACCTCGGTAATGGAACCGATAAAGGCCAGAATGAACACTACCGCCAGGATGGGCACAGACAGGGGCAACAGGATCAGACGGAATGCCTGCCACGGGGTTGCACCGTCGATGGCCGCCGCCTCCTCCAGGGAGGAGTCGATGGTCTCGAAGTAGCCCTTGATGGTCCAGACGTGGAGGGCAATCCCCCCCATGTACGCCAGGATCAGGCCACCGTGGGTGTTGAGACCGAGCCAGGGGATGTAGTCACCAATCTTGTTAAAGAGCGCGTAGATGGCTACCAGTGCCAGCACTGCCGGGAACATCTGGAAAATCAGCATACCCTGCAGGATGGTGGACTTGCCACGAAAACGCAGGCGGGCAAAGGCGTAAGCACAGGTGGTGGAGAGCGTCACGATCATCAGAGCAGTGATGCCGGCGATCTTGATGGAGTTCCACAACCAGGTCAGCACCGGGAACGGCGGCGGCGTGATGCTGCCGTCGGCGTTGGTGATGGACATGCCCAGCGCCAGCTTCCAGTGATCCAGGGTCGGATTAGAGGGGATGATCTCCCCTACTGCGAAGTTACCGTTACGGAACGAGATGGCGATAACCATGATCAACGGGAAGATGATCAGCGCCAGGAAGCCCCACATGACCAGGTGGGTTGCCCACACCCGGTATTTGACTGATTTGGGTTGTACGATTGCCATGTTGAAGCCTCCTTACAGCTGCTTGTCGGCTTTGGACAATTTCAGGTTGAGCAGCGCCAGCGCACCCACGATGAGGAAGATGGCTGTGGCGATGGCACTGGCCAGACCGTAGTCCTGACCACCCGATCCCTGGAACGCAATCCGGTAGGTATAACTCACCAGCAAGTCGGTGGTACCGGCTGGGGTGCTGGCCCCGATGATGTCGGGCGCACCGTTGGTCAACAACTGGATAAGCACGAAGTTGTTGAAGTTGAAGGCGAACGAGGCAATCAACAGCGGTGTCAGCGGCTTCATCAACAGCGGCACGGTGATCTTGAAGAAGTTCTGCACCGGACCGGCACCGTCCATGGCTGACGCTTCATAGAGATCTTCCGGAATGGCTTTGAGCAGGCCCATGCAGAGGATCATCATGTAGGGGTAGCCGAGCCAGGTGTTGACAATCAGGATCATCACCTTGGCCAGGAAGGGGTTGGTATACCAGTCCGGCTTGATGCCAAACGCTGCTTCCAGGAACATGTTGATCTCACCGAAGTTCTGGTTGAACAACCCCTTGAACACCAGGATGGAGATAAACGCCGGGATCGCATAGGGCAGGATCAGCATGACCCGATAGAAACCGCGCCCCTTGAGCTCTTCCCACTGCACCAGACAGGCCAGCACCATGCCGATAGCCAAGGTGAAGGCGACGGAGCAGGTTGAGAAGATCACGGTCCAGATGAAGATCTGCAGGAAGGGTGACTGGATGCCCGGATCGGTGACGATGCGCGCGAAGTTCTTCCAACCGACGCTGACCACAAAGCCCGGAGCAATACCCTTGCCGACAAACTGACCCTGTTCGTCGATGTACTGATAGAAGCCGCTCTCGCCATTGGGCAGCATCAGCTGGCCATTCTGGGTATCACGCAGCAAGTTGCTGTCTTTGATCACCACGCCGGAGTCGAGCTTGATACCATCAACCAAGCGGATGTATTGCTGCTTCTGGGCGGCAAACTTGCGCAGGCTGCTCAGGGTCAGGTGGGTACCGCCATCCGGCAGTACCAGATCAAGGTCACTCAGGTGAGTACGATGCTCAACAATGGCGCGGATCGGTGCGGCCTTGCTGGCCGCTTCGCCAGTGAAGGGCTGCAGCTCGACCACTTGCTGGGTGTTCTGCACACGGCCCTCGCGGGACGCCAGCTCACGGGCCTTGTTGGTCATCAGGGAAACAGGTTGGCTGATAAAGGATTGATCATCCTGTGTCAGCAGCAGCTGGAACTGGCCGTTGTCGCCACCCAGCAGGGTAAAATCGAATTCACCGCCCGCCACCTTGTAGGTTTTCTTCAGGTGGTAGTCCCGCGCCTGCTCCACGGAGAGCAAGTTGGACCCCGAATAGTTGGTGAAGGCGATGCCAATGGTGTAGGCAAGAGGGAAGATGATAAACACAACCATGCCCGCAACACCCGGAAAGATGTAGCGATGGGCATAGGTCTTCTTGTTCATGAAGACATACAGACCGACGGAAACCACCACCAGATCCAGCAGCGCGAATACCCACTCGCCACTGGCGTACATCATCACGGCTGCGTAGCCGTTGAGGATGGCAACCAGGGCCGCTATGGTCCACTTAAGCCAAGTGTGCTTATCCTTCGGACCGGCATAGGACTCAACAGAAGGTACTACTTCCATGCCAATTAACCTTTATAACGCCAAGAGAGATTTGAGAGAGTGGGAGGCCATGACGGCCTCCCGGGTAGTGCGTGCTTACTGAACGATACGCTTGGCAGCGGTATCCAGTGCTTCGTCAACACCCTGACGACCGGAGGTCACGTTCTTGAGGGCAGTTTCGAAGGAAGACCAGAAACGGCTCATCTCGGGAACGGATGGCATCGGCTCGCCAGCCTGAGCGTTTTGCATGGTGGCCTTGATGTGCGGATCGGATTCCAGGGTCTTCTGGAAGGATTTCAGCGCAACGGCACCCAGCGGCTTGTCGGCGTTAACCGGCGCCAGACCGGCATCGGTCAGCAGGTAGTTTTCCAGGAACTCGATAGCCAGATCCTTGTTCGGGCTGGCGGCGTTGATGGTGGCACCCAGTACGCCAACGAAGGCTTTGGCCGGCTTGCCGTTCAGGGTCGGCAGCGGCGCTACGCCGTACTTGATGCCGCTCTTGTCCAGGTTGCTCCAGGCCCAGGGACCGTTGATCATCATGGCCACTTCGCCCTTGTTGAACTTGGCGTCCATCACACCGTAGTCGATGCCTTTTTCCAGGTGGCCGGACTTGATCATCTCGGAGATGTAGCCCACGCCCATCTTGGCACCTGCGTTGTTCACGCCGGTATCTTTGACGTCATAACCGGTAGCGGTTTTCTTGAAGGCGTAACCACCGTTGGCAGCCACCAGCGGATAGCTGAAGTACGGGGTGTCATAAGCCCACATGATGGCGCGCTTGCCGTTTTTCTTCAGAGTCTCGTCAATCTTGGCGATCTCTTCGAAGGTTTTCGGCGGCTCGGGCAGCAGGTCTTTGTTATAGATCAGGCTGACCGCTTCCATGGCAACCGGGTAGCCATAGGTTTTGCCATCAACAGTCATGGCATCCCATGCCAGCTGTTCAAATTTGCCTTTGGTGGCAGCGTTTGGCGTTACCGGAACCAGCAAACCGGCTTTGACCCACTCACCGTAACGGTCGTGAGCCCAGAAGAAGATGTCCGGGCCGTTGCCAGTGGCGGCGGCTTGCTGGAATTTCACTTCAACCTGATCCGGGTGAGCCACAGTCACCTTGATGCCGGTTTCTGCTTCAAACTTCTTACCCACTTCAGCCAGACCGTTGTATCCCTTGTCACCGTTGATCCAGATGGTCAGCTGGCCTTCATCGATGGCAGCAGTAGCAGAGCAAGCGACGCCAAGAGTGGCCAGACCGATCAGGGATGACAGCAATTTCTTTTTCATGAGCCTTTCCTTGTATTAGTTCCGCGCTGTAAGAGCATTGTGTGCGAGATGAATATTATCCCAAGCGGCAAACGGCTCACATGACGCAACTCGCATTTTTGAAATGCAATTACGTATTTCCTTCCAGAAAGTTTTGAAAACATTTTCTTATTTCAGGGAATTACGGCCATTTATCGGCTTAATTCCAGACAACCACAGAATAATAATTACCAAAATGAAATAAAATTTCATGAATGAAAGGGTTTTCACCTCAATGAAAACCCTTTCAGATGGTTTATTTTGTTTGATTTGTTAACAAAGTACCGCGCCAGTTTCGAGGTCTGCCCGGGCGCAATAAAAAAGAGACCCCGCCGGGGCGGAGTCTCTTTTTGCCAGAAATGACGACTTGATCACACTCGGGAGCATGACTACGACTGGCGCAGCAGCTGATCCTTGAGATTGGGCGGCACACCCTTGATGGTCAGGGTGTCGGTCTGGGGGTCGTAAAAGATCCGGCTGTTCAACAGCTTCTGCTCAAAGCTCAGAGTCAGACCGCCGCCGGAGCCAACAAACTTGGTCAAACCACGCAGAGTAGAGCGATCCGCCGGGAAGCGCTCTTCCAGCTCATACTCCTGACCAATAAAGCTGTAAAAATCGAGGTCACCGTCGCCAGCATCTTTTGCGGAAAGTTCTGCAGACAGCTCCTTGATTTCGATCTCTTCACCGGCGCTCGCCTGTTCGGTGCAATATTTGAAGACCTGCTTTTTATAGTCATTGCGCTCGGTCGGTTCGAGCTGACGACTGTCGCAATAATCTTCGACCGCCTGCAGCAAGCCTTTATTTTGTACCTTGGCATCCATGCCCTCGCGGGCACCCAGCAGATCCATAAAGAAGTCGCCCAGTTTGCGACCAATGCGCCCCTTGCTGAAGGTGATATAGCGGCGCGAATCAGGTTGGGTTTTCCATTCGGTCAAATCAATGCGGGCCACCAGATTGAGTTTGCCGATATCCAGATACTGGATATGGCGCAATTCCAGCGC
Source organism: Aeromonas aquatilis (assembly GCF_054052405.1). Classification (NCBI taxonomy): domain Bacteria; kingdom Pseudomonadati; phylum Pseudomonadota; class Gammaproteobacteria; order Aeromonadales; family Aeromonadaceae; genus Aeromonas; species Aeromonas aquatilis. The sequence continues at coordinate 13,248 of NZ_JBSTYP010000005.1, forward strand.
TTCGCTGACGGTGACGCTCTCCTTGCCCTCCAGCAGGGCAATCAGCAGATAATCGACCCCGACGTAGTTATATTTGGCAAACAGCAGCACCCCTTGCTCATCGAGGGCGTGCTCCACCAGCTGCTTGACCAGCATCTGGGTCACGGTGACCGAGAAGGGGACGAATTCGGTCTGCTCGTCGAGCAGCTGTTCGAGGGCGATACGAAACGCGGGTGAAGGCTGCTTGGGAGCATCGATACCGTCGGCCAGCTCGGCGACGGCGGCCTCGGGGTCAGCAAAGAAGCCAAAGCCCTTGCCGCCCTTGCCGTTGTAGATCCGATGCAGTTCCGCCATCAGTCCCTGTACCGCCTCATCAGGGGGCAGGGTCTGGCTGCGGGTATCGGCGTGGGGTTGACCATCGCCGCCCTGGCGCAAGGAGTGAAGAATGATCTTGTCGATATCGAGACTCATGTCACAAAGCCATAGTGTTAGCCGAAAGGGTGAAGTATTATAAGGCGCTTTGAACCGAGATGAACTGAAGATTATGCCTATCGTATCAAAGTACAATAACGAGCAATTTGACGCCCTGATGAACGACCTGATCACCGCGCTGGAAAAGCATAAAGCGCCGGTAGATCTCAGCCTTATGGTGCTTGGCAATCTGACCACCAACATCATCAACGGTATGGCACCGGCCCAGCGCCAGGCCATCACTGAAAAGTTTGTCCAGGCCCTGACCGCATCGGTCGATAATCGCCACGACGCACACTGAGTCCCCGACTCTGTTGATTTGACGTTTCTCAACGCAGATGGATCACTATGGTCGAAACCGGTAACCCCTATCGTGATAATGTCTCTCGCCTGATCACCTGGGGGCATTGGTTCTCCTTCTTCAACATTATTCTGGCCATGCTCATCGCCACCCGTTATCTGGGTGCCATCAGCTGGCCATCGACCACGCTTGGCGTGATCTATCTCGTTGTAAGCTGGATTGGCCACTTCTCGTTTCTGAGTTTTGTCACCTACCTGTTGACGATCTTCCCGCTCAGCTTCGTGCTGCCCAAGGAGAAGTCGTTGCGGTTCATCTCGGCCATCATCGCCACCCTGGCGCTGGTGCTGCTGCTGATCGACACCCAGGTATTCCGGCTGTTCAAGTTCCACCTCAACAGTCAGGTATGGCAGTTGCTGCTGGATCAGGCGCAAACCGAAGAGGGCTCAATCTGGAGCATCATCTTCGTTGCCGTGCCCACCATCTTCCTGCTGCAACTGCTGCTGTCGGCCTATGTCTGGCGCAAGATCAACAAGCGCAAGCGCCGCCAGTACGGCAATCAGGTGGGGCTGGCCCTGCTGATCTGCTTTATTCTGACCCACGTGGTCAACAGCTGGGCGGATGCGACCCTCTATCAGCCCATCACCATGCAGAGAGCCAACTTCCCCCTCTCCTACCCCATGACGGCCCGCTCCTTCCTGGCCAAACATGGCTGGCTGGATCTGGATCAGTACGAGAAGCAGGCGGCCTCCCAGGGTGATAACAGCGACAGCCGGATGCACTACCCACTGCGCCCGCTCAACGTCAACGCCCCCCTGACTCACAGCAATCTGCTGATTGTGGTGGTCGACTCATTGCGTTTTGACATGCTCAACAACATCAACATGCCCAATCTGCAGCGCTATGCGGATCAGCATCTGACGTTCAGCAATCACCTGAGTGGCGGCAACGACGACCTGATGGGCATGTTCAGCCTCTTCTACGGGTTGCCCGGTCACTACTACAAGGACATCAGCAGCGACAAGCGTCCGCCGGTGCTGTTCGACGAGATGCTGCGCCAGGATTACCAGTTCGGGCTGTTCGGCGCGATGGAAGATGCCCAGAAGTATCGCAAGAGCATCCTCGCCGGTCTGCGCAAACAGGTGTTTGTCTCAGAGCAGAGTGACGATGGCAAGCTGCTGACCGACTGGCAACAGTGGCTGGAGAAGCGCTCTCCCGAGCGCCCCTGGTTCTCGCTGGTCTATCTCTCGAGCCCCGGCGACTACCAGTTGCCCGCCACCATGAAGGGGCCGTTCCAACCGGAGCTTGCCAACTTCAATCCGGCGACCGCCTATCGGGCGGAGAACCTGCAAAAACTGGAAAACCGCTACAAGAACTCGGTCTTCTATACCGACCAGTTGCTTGAGCAGATGCTGACCAAATTGCAGTCGCAGGGGATGGACAGCAACACCATCGTCGTCATCACCTCCAACCACGGTCAGGAGTTCAACGACACCCGCAGCAACAGCTGGGGCGCAGGCAGCAACTACTCACCCTATCAGGTACAGGTACCACTGGTACTGGCCTGGCCGGGGCGCGGCAGTGACGTTCGGGAACAACCAAGCAGCCATTTCGATCTGGCGCCGACCCTGATGCAGGGGATGCTGGGCGTGCGCAATCCGGCGCGCGATTACAGCGTTGGCCGCTCGCTGTTTGATACCAGCCCGCGCAACTGGCTGCTGGCCGGGGATCAGAATGACTTCGCCATCTATGAAGGGGACACCATCACCCACTTCAACAAGCAGGGTGACTTCGAACTGCTGGAGCGCAACAGCTATCGCCCGATCAAGCACGGCACCCCGGATATGGGCGCCATGATCCAGGTGATGAACGAGCTGAACCGCTTCTATCGCAACCAGTGAAGCGCCCGTTGATGGCTTGATAACATAAAAAACGCCCCGAATTCGGGGCGTTTTTCGTTGTATAGCCGTGCCACGTTCACGACTGTTAGCCACCCCACCCTTGCGGGTACTTGTAGCCGACGAAACGCTTGGCTGCATAGGCTTTGAAAGCCGCCGAGTTGTAGGCCGCCGCCACATCTTTGGCAAAAGGCTGGTCCGCATCTGCGCTTTTCACCACAACCCAGTTGATAAAATCGTAGCTGCGTTCCAGAAACAGTCCTTCACTGAACGGGATTCCGCTGGAGGCGGCAAAATTACCGTTGATCACCGCAAAATCCACATCCTCCCGCGAGCGGGGCAACTGCGCGGCTTCCAGCAGTACCAGCTTGAGATTGTGCGGATTGTTCACCACATCAAACTCGCTCGCCTTGAGCGGGTTTATCCCCTCCTTGAGAGTGAGCCAACCAAGATCCTGCAGCATCAGCAGCGCCCGCGCCTGATTGGTGGGATCGTTGGGGATGGCCACCGTGCTCCCCTCTTTCACCTTGTCGAGTGCTGCCAGCTTGCCGGAATAGAGTCCCATCGGACCGGTTGGCACCTGGGTAATGGGCGCCAGCGACAAGCCGCGATCTTTGGCAAAACTCTCCAGATAGGGTTTGTGCTGGAAGCAGTTCACATCCAGTGATCCGTCAGCCAGAGCAATATTGGGAGTCACATAGTCGGTGAACTCCACCAGCTTGACCTTATACCCCTTGGCCTCCAGCTGCGGCTTGACGGAGTCGGTCACCATGTCCGCAAAATCCCCCACCGTGGTGCCAATCACGATCTCCTGCTTGGTCGGCAAGGGGGCATCGGCGGCAACCGCGGAAAAAGAGAGGATCCCTACCGCCATCGCGGCAATAAAGGTGCTGGCGCCAGCAGCGGCGCGCAAGGAAGCAGTGCAAGAAGAAGGTAAGAAGGAACGAAACAGCATAGGGACTCCCTGTCAGGTACGCATCAAAATATGGGACTGCGGTGGGCTTGTCCTCAGAGGCAACGCCCTTTACACCACAGCAATCTAGCCATCCAAACGGCTATTTAAATTACCATAACAGAGCCATCCACCGCCGCCAAGCAATAAACCGCTGACCACCCCCACCTCATCCCCCTTGCAGTCTCACCCGAACGCATACCAGCACTCACATTGGCACACGCCACCATGCCGTTCACTTTCAAGAGCGCACGACGCCCCCTTCGGGATTGCCCCGAATCGGGATGGCAGCGGCGAAGGAGAGTCACGAGAGAGTGAATTACAGATAAAAAGATCAGTAATGAGCAGTGAGAACCATTCTCAATAGAACACATAAAAAGCGTCATTGGAATACCTACCATAAACCGAATCAGATTTCTTTGAACCTCGTTACGCTTTTTGGAAAAGGCTCTTTTTGAATCTCCATCGCCCGTGTATAGATTTCCGTCGCACCCAGGAAGGTGTTCTATAAGATGGAGTTTAAAAATAATGAAGCAAACATCGTTAGCACTGGCGATCACAGCACTGCTGTCGGCGCTGCCAGTTGCATCTGTTCAGGCAAATGAAAGTTGTGCCCCCCTGACCGGCAAGGAAGCTGGACTGGATACTGGCCGCAGCAGCAAACGCTGTCTGCCCGGCATCAACCCGCTGCAGGATCAGCAGTGGTATCTGCTCAACAGCGGCCAGGATGGATTCAGCGCCCGTGGTGGCGTAGCAGGCAACGACCTCAACCTCTGGTGGGCACATCGCACCGGTGTGCTGGGCCAGGGAGTCAATGTGGCCGTGGTGGATGATGGCTTGGCTATCGCCCACCCGGATCTGGCGGAAAACGTCCGTCCGGGCTCAAAAAACGTGGTGACCGGCAGCGATGACCCGACCCCGACTGATGCGGATACGGCCCACGGCACTTCGGTCTCCGGCATCATAGCGGCGGTAGACAACGCCATCGGCACCAAGGGGATAGCCCCGCGGGCCCAGTTGCAGGGGTTCAACCTGCTGGACGACAACAGCCAGCAGTTGCAGAAAGACTGGCTCTACGCCCTTGGCGACAGCGATGCCAGCCGCGATAACCGGGTGTTCAACCAGAGCTATGGTATGAGCCTGGTCGATCCCCGTCCGGCCAACGATCTGGATCAGGCCCAGCTCGACCGCCTGTTCGAACAGCAAACCCTCAAGGCGCAGAGCGCCGCCTATATCAAGGCTGCTGGCAACGGCTTCAACAAGATAGCGGCGGGCGGCTATGTGCTCAATCGCACCGGCAACGGCCCCAAATTGCCGTTTGAGAACAGCAACATCGACCCCTCAAACAGCAACTTCTGGAACTTGGTGGTGAGCGCGCTCAACGCAGATGGCGTCAGATCCTCCTACTCCAGCGTCGGCAGCAACGTCTTCCTGAGCGCCACCGGCGGCGAGTACGGTACCGACTCTCCCGCCATGGTGACCACGGATCTGCCCGGCTGCGATATGGGCTACAACCGCACCGACGATCCCCGCACCAACCGGTTGCACGGCAACCCGCAACTGGATGCCAGTTGCGACTACAACGGCGTGATGAACGGCACCTCCTCCGCCACCCCCAGCACCTCGGGCGCCATGGCACTGCTGATGTCCGCCTACCCGGATCTGTCAGTACGCGATTTTCGGGATCTGCTGGCGCGCAGCGCTACCCGGGTCGACGCCAAACATCAGCCCGTGATGGTCAGCTACACCAGCAGCACCGGCAAGGTGCGCGACGTGAAAGGGCTGGAAGGGTGGGAGCGCAATGCCGCCGGCATGTGGTTCAGCCCGACTTACGGTTTCGGTCTGATCGACGTCAACAAGGCCCTTGAGCTGGCAGCCAATCACCAGCCCCTCCCCCCGCTGGTGCAGCTGCCATGGCAGAAGATCAATGTCACCGGCAATGCCGCCGCCATTGCGGATGTGGGCAACAGCCCGACCAGCTCAACAACCCGCATCGCGACACCATTGACGGTAGAAGCGGTTCAGGTGATGGTGAGCCTGGATCACCAGCGTCTGCCTGATCTTCTGATCGAACTGGTCTCCCCCGCCGGCACCCGCAGTATCCTGCTGAGCCCTTTCAACAGCCTGGTCGGCCAATCACTCGACCAGCAGCAGCTGGGCTTTGTGCGCACCAAGGGATTGCGTGACATGCGCCTGCTCTCCCACAAGTTTTACGGTGAATCGGCCGAAGGCCAGTGGCGACTGGAGGTAACCGACGTTGCCAACGGTACCCGTCAGGTCTCTCTGCTCAATCGCAAGACCAGGGAGCGCACCACCCTGACCGAGCGCAACAACCGTCAACCGGGCAAGCTGATCTCATGGTCCCTGCGGGTTCTGGGTCACGATGCCAATCGCAGCTAACACGCTAGGAGTATTACCATGAACAAACCTGTTACCTTGCTTCTGGCAACCCTGCTGGCCCCCCTCTCGGGACAGCTCTGCGCCGAGGAGTCCGTCACCATGGATGGCAAGCAGTACAGCACCATAGAGGTGAACGGCCAGACCTACCTCATTCCCGACAACGGCAGCAAGAAGCGCGTAGCCCGCAGTCTGGATGACAAAGTGCCGCAGCAAAGCCTGCGCCGCGGCGACGTATTGATGCAGGGGGCGGCCAGCCCCGAGCTCACCGTCAGCGGAACCCTGCTGGTGGAAGCTGACGATGCCACAGCCAAGGCGCTGGCGACGTGCCACGGCTTGAACTTCAAGCAGAGCAGCGGCGGCATCGCCCTGCTGGAGGCTAAATCGGGCACCGATCTCAACGCCATCGCAACCAAGCTACAGAGCGAGGGGGTGAAGGTACAGATCGAGCTGTCGGGGGCCGAGCGTCAACCAAAATAAGTCTCGTCAGCGGGATAACAAAGGGGGCCATCATGGCCCCCTTTCTATTCTGCTTGCCAAGACAGCGGCTTACTTGCGGCCATGCTGCTCCGCCAGATAGAGCCAGGTATCGACCACGGTATCGGGGTTGAGCGACACCGAATCGATCCCCTGCTCCACCAGCCAGGCGGCGAAGTCCGGATGATCAGATGGGCCCTGACCGCAGATCCCCACGTACTTGCCCGCCTTGCGGGCGGCAGCAATGGCCATAGCCAGCAGCGCCTTGACCGCCTCGTTGCGCTCGTCGAACAGGTGGGCGATAAGCCCCGAGTCCCTATCAAGTCCAAGCGTCAGCTGGGTCATGTCGTTGGAGCCGATGGAGAAGCCGTCCACGTGCTCGAGGAACTTGTCTGCCAGAAGGGCGTTGCTCGGGATCTCGCACATCATGATCACTTTGAGCCCCCACTCGCCACGGCGCAGACCGTTCTCGGCCAGGATGTCGATCACCTGCTCCGCCTCGCCCACGGTGCGCACGAAGGGGATCATCACCTCGACGTTGGTCAGCCCCATGACATCGCGCACCCGCTTGATCGCCTCGCACTCGAGGGCAAAACAGGGGCGGAAGCTGTCGGCGATGTAGCGCGACGCACCGCGGAAACCGATCATCGGGTTCTCCTCGTGGGGCTCGTAGCCACGGCCGCCCACCAGATTCGCGTACTCATTGGACTTGAAGTCCGACATCCGCACGATCACCCGCTCCGGCCAGAACGCAGCGCCCAGAGTGGCGATCCCCTCGGTCAGCTTGGCCACGTAGAACTCACGCGGGCTGTCGTAACCGGCGATCATCTTGGCGATGGTGGCCTGCAGCTCTGGGGTTTGCTGGTCAAACTCCAGCAAGGCCTTGGGGTGCACGCCGATCATCCGGTTGATGATGAATTCAAGGCGCGCCAGCCCTACCCCGGCATTGGGCAACTGGGCAAAGTCGAAAGCGCGGTCCGGGTTGCCGACGTTCATCATGATCTTGATGGGCAGGCGTGGCATATTGCCCACCTCGGTCACTGCCACGTCGAAGTCCAGCTCGCCGTCATAGATAAAACCGGTATCCCCTTCCGCGCAGGAGACGGTGATCCGCTGGCCCGGCTGAATATGGTCGGTGGCGTTGCCACAGCCCACCACCGCCGGAATGCCCAGCTCGCGAGCGATAATGGCGGCGTGACAGGTGCGGCCACCCCGGTTGGTGACGATGGCGGAGGCCCGCTTCATGATGGGCTCCCAGTCCGGGTCGGTCATGTCGGTGACCAGCACATCGCCGGGTTGCACTTCGTCCATCTGGCTGATGGAGGAGATGACCCGCGCCGGGCCCGCGCCAATCTTGTGGCCGATGGCTCGTCCCTCGATCAGCACCTTGCCCGCTTGCTTGAGGGCAAAACGCTCGAGGGTGTTGGCCTCCTGACGGCTGCGCACGGTTTCCGGGCGTGCCTGCACGATATAGAGCTGGCCATCCTGACCATCCTTTGCCCACTCGATATCCATCGGGCGGCCATAGTGCTGCTCAATGATGAGGGCCTGCTTCGCCAGCGCCATCACCTCTTCATCGCTTATGCAGAAGCGGCTACGCTCGGCCTCATTGGTGTCGACGATCTGCACCTGACGGCCATGGCTGGCATCGCCGGAATAGGTCATCTTGATAAGCTTGGATCCAAGCGTCTTGCGCACCACCGCCGGGCGGCCCCCCTTGAGGGTCGGCTTGTGCACATAGAACTCATCCGGGTTGACCGCCCCCTGCACCACCATCTCGCCAAGACCATGGGCTCCGGTGATAAAGACCACGTCGTTGAAGCCCGACTCGGTATCCAGGGTAAACATGACGCCGGAGGCGGCGAGATCGGAACGCACCATCCGCTGCACCCCGGCCGAGAGGGCAACGCCCTTGTGGTCGTAGCCCTGATGCACCCGATAGGAGATGGCGCGATCGTTGAACAGAGAAGCAAACACATGCTTGACTGCCGTCATGACGGCATCGATGCCACGTACGTTGAGGAAGGTCTCCTGCTGGCCGGCAAAGGAGGCGTCCGGCATATCCTCGGCGGTGGCGGAGGAGCGCACCGCAAACGAGGCACTCATGCCATCACCCAAACCGGCACTCAACTTCTCATAGGCAACCCGGATAGCCTGCTCCAGCTCGGGCTGGAACGGGGCGTCGATCACCCAGTCGCGGATCTGCTGACCGGCCCGGTTGAGGGCGGCGATATCGTCCACGTCCAGATTGTCGAGCAGATGGTGGATCTTGCCGTTGAGGCCGCTTGACTCCAGAAACTCGTTAAACGCAAAGGCGGTGGTGGCAAAGCCCCCCGGCACGGATACACCGGCGCCAGAGAGGTTGCTGATCATCTCGCCAAGGGATGCGTTCTTGCCGCCAACTCGTTCTACGTCCTGCATTCCGAGTTGTTCGTACCAGAGCACGTACTGTTGCACTTGGATGTCTCCAGGTTGGTGGGCACCGATGCCATAGCACCTCGTGCGCCCGATTTAATCGATGAGGTTATGGGTAAGTCAGGTGCGTTATTGTCTGTTTCTTTTGTTGCCAATGACCATGAAAACGTTTTCTACTGGTTTTCAAAAAAATCCCCGAGCAAGAGTTGGGGATGGTCGAATGACCGGAACATTCTACAATGGCGACACAAAAAGATAACGATTCAGGTTTGCAAGCCACTTCACAACTTGGGCACAGCAGACCGGTTGACAAAACTGGTATGGTTTCGGGAGATACTTCTCACCCCTTACCCCATGCGACCCCACCCGCGGTATCACAGGAGCCCTACGTGCACACCGTATTTTATGTTTCAGACGGCACCGCCATCACCGCCGAAGTGTTCGGCCACGCGGTACTGAGCCAGTTTCCGCTGGCCTTCGAGCAGATCACTATCCCCTTTGTGGAGACACAGGAGAAAGCCCGTCAGGTACGGATGCGGATCGACGAGCAGTTTCGCCAGACTGGGGTACGCCCCATCCTGTTTCACACCATCGTCGACCCGCTGGTACGGGAAGAGGTGCTCAAATCGGAGGCGTGCGGCCACGACTTTCTCAATACCTTCGTCAGCCCACTGGAGCAGGAGCTGGGGGTCAAAGCCGAGCCCCGCCTCCACCGCACCCACGGCATGGAGAACCGCAAGCTCTATGACGATCGCATCGAGGCGGTCAACTTTGCGCTGGCCAACGACGATGGCATCACCACCAAAGAGTACGACGAGGCGGACATCATCCTGATCGGGGTCTCCCGCTGCGGCAAGACCCCCACCAGCCTCTATCTGGCGCTGCAGTTCGGCATTCGTGCCGCCAACTACCCCTTTATCGAGCAAGACATGGGGATGCTGGAGCTACCCGCCCCCCTCAAGGCCAACCGTCACAAGCTGTTTGGCCTCACCATAGCGCCGCAGCGGCTGCACGAGATCCGTAACCAGCGCCGTGCCAACAGCCGCTACTCCTCCATCGAACAGTGCGAGCAGGAGCTGGCCTGCGTGGAGCGACTGTTTCGCCAGGAGGCGATCCGCTTCCTCGATACCAGCTCCCACTCGGTGGAGGAGATCAGCGCCAAGGTCCTCGAGGCGACCGGTCTGCGCCGCCAGCTCTGTTAAGCCAGCTTGACAGCTATCGACATCAACAAAAGATAAAAATTACAGTGTCGCGGCGAAAGTCAGCTGTGGCGAACTGCAATTCACATAGATGACAGTGAAAAGCGTGGATGAAAAAGGGATAAGCACCACAAATGCTTATCCCTCTTCTTGTCGACCTTGGCGTTGTGTCCTTGTCACCTGCTGCCAGTTAGCCGCTATTCGATTCCGTTCTGCTGCGCTCGGCAAACAGCCAGCGTTAACTAACGATTGAGCTCCGGGTTGTTCATCAACCGGGCATAGAAGGCCAGCAAACCGTGGCGCTGGCGAACCCGCTCCGCCAGCCAGCCGCCAACGAGCGCCCCCGTTACCCCACCCACCAGCAACAGCGACTGCCAGTAGTGCAGCAACCCCTGATCACCGAGTAACAGCCAACCCAACAACATAATCGCGGCCACCAGCAACAGCAGCGGACTGGCGGCAATCCCTAACCAGAGCGTCACCAGTACACCCCGGGCAACCCCTTGTTGCAGCACGCTTTCGCGTACCCTGTGCTCCAACTCCCTGCACTCTTCCTTGCACTCTCGCTTGCTTGGCATCATTTGCATCCATTTGTGGCTTGGCACCACAAAAGCACACAAACACCAACAAATGTCAATAAAACGGAATTCGATCGCGCAAACATCAACCAAAAACTACCTAGAAGCCTATCCAGATCATGAAAAAGCTGCCTTTGGTACAAAACACGGCCATTAGAGATGGAAAACAGGTGCATTCATGGCGGATTATCACTATTCTGCTTCGGTTGCCAGCCAACACTAAAAATTGAAAATGGTATGGCGTAACGAAATAAATACAGCTTTCGTCAGGTTTTGGCTACGCACTGCGGCCTGCTCAGGATGAGCCCAACACCGACCAGAGACAACAGAGACGTAAGGACAGACCCATGGATTTGAAACAAGACGGTGAGGAGCTGAAGCGCGGCCTTAAAAACCGCCACATTCAGTTGATTGCTTTGGGCGGCGCCATCGGCACCGGCCTCTTTCTGGGCATTGCCCAAACCATCAAGATGGCAGGCCCCTCAGTCCTGCTGGGTTATGCCATCGGCGGCTTTATCGCCTTCCTGATCATGCGCCAGCTCGGTGAAATGGTGGTGGAAGAGCCGGTAGCCGGTTCATTCAGCCACTTTGCCTACAAATACTGGGGTGAGTTTGCCGGTTTTGCGTCCGGCTGGAACTACTGGGTGCTCTACGTGCTGGTGAGCATGGCCGAGCTGACCGCGGTGGGCATCTATGTCCAGTACTGGTGGCCCGAGATCCCGACCTGGATGTCGGCAGCCTTCTTCTTCGTGCTGATCAACGCCATCAACCTCTCCAACGTCAAAGCGTTTGGCGAAATGGAGTTCTGGTTCGCCATCATCAAGGTGGTCGCCATCATCGGCATGATTGGCTTTGGCGGCTATCTGCTCATCTCCGGTGCCGGCGGCCCCGAGGCGAGCGTCACCAACCTGTGGGCACAAGGCGGCTTCTTCCCCAACGGCATCAGCGGTCTGGTGATGGCGATGGCGGTGATCATGTTCTCCTTCGGCGGTCTCGAGCTGGTGGGCATTACCGCCGCAGAAGCGGACAACCCCGAGAAGAGCATTCCCAAGGCCACCAATCAGGTGATCTACCGCATCCTCATCTTCTACATCGGTGCTCTGGCTATCCTGATGTCCCTCTACCCCTGGGGTAAAGTGGTGGAAGGCGGCAGCCCGTTCGTGATGATCTTCCACGCACTGGACAGTAATCTGGTCGCCACCGTACTCAACATCGTGGTGCTGACGGCGGCACTGTCGGTCTACAACAGCTGCGTCTACTGCAACAGCCGGATGCTGTTCGGTCTGGCCAAACAGGGCAACGGCCCGAAAGCCCTGCTCAAGACCAACAAGAGCGGCGTACCGCTGGTTGCCCTCTCGGTCTCGGCCATCGCCACCCTGCTCTGCGTGCTGATCAACTACCTGATGCCGGGCAAGGCGTTCGGCCTGCTGATGGCGCTGGTGGTCTCCGCACTGGTGATCAACTGGGCGATGATCAGCCTCGCGCACCTCAAGTTCCGCAAGGCCAAGGTCGCAGAGGGTGTCCAGCCCAAGTTCAAGGCGTTCTGGTACCCCTTCGGCAACTACCTCTGCCTCGCCTTCATGGCTGGTATCCTGGTGATCATGTATATGACCCCCGATTTCCGCATCTCGGTCGAATTGATCCCCGCCTGGCTGGTGGTACTGGGCATTGGCTTTATCATCAAGCGCAAAGGACAAGCCCAAAACAAGGTCGCTGCCAATCTGGGTTAATTCCCGCCGCGAGTGACATCAAGGCAAAACGCCGATCGAATGATCGGCGTTTTTATTTAAATTCCGTATCTATAAAAAACCTACCTATAAAGACAAGGCTAATATTTTCTTTTCATTATAATTAATTTTTCCCTCTTGCATTGATAACACACCTTCTCTTTCCAATACCATCAGCAGGTGTTCTCCAATAGGCGGGCTATCTTTAAACTTGCAATTAATACTATTTAACAAACTATCTCTCTTCGCAGGTCTATTCACCTTATAGGTGAGCAAGTGTGAGCAGTAATCTTTTAACAAAAACTTGTCCGCACTGTGCGCCGTCGTCAATCTGGTTTCATCTTTAGTGTTACCTATACGCTCTGCAGCCCGGTGTTGGCTACGCAACAGACTGACCACATGATCAAGGCCTGTATCATTGGACATAATAACGAAGTGAGCGTCTGCAGGAAGTTGCTGCATCAACACTCCCGCATAGAAACTGATCCCGAAATCCGCGGAATTTTTACCGGCACTTGCCATCTTGAATATTTTAAGCTTGCCATCATTGATTGTATTATGCAAAGGCATCAACCAATCCAGAGGGATTTTCGCATGGCTTTGCGCATAACAAATGACGACTAAATCATACTCATTTAATGTTTCATCAAGGCATTTTATCTGACTTGGACAATTTTCCAAATCGATTAATAACACGTTGCCGAAGCCGCTATTAGATAATAACTCTGCTTGTATATTCATAGTTCCATCCTTGGCTATTGAATGTTCAATCTCTATCGCTGACGCCCATCTGCGATAATGTTCGTAACCGGGCCTATCATCATCACAACCTGAGTTAACGCGCATTAACCGATCATACTGCAACAGATCAAAAAGGCCTTGTCCATGACAAGGCCTTTGATCACTGCAACAAACTGCAAGCCACTTACTTGGCGTAATCCTCGGTCGGAATGCAGGAGCAAAACAGGTTGCGATCGCCGTAGACGTCGTCGATGCGGTTCACAGAGGGCCACAGTTTGGCGGCGCGCACGGCGTCGGACGGGAAGACCGCCTCGGCGCGGCTGTAGCCACGGGACCACTCTGCATCCATCACGTCGTCCTGAGTGTGCGGCGCATGGACCAGCGGGTTGTCGGTGAGGCTCCACTGCCCCTCCTGCACCTTGGCAATCTCGGCGCGGATGGACGTCATCGCCTCGACGAAGCGATCCAGCTCGCGCTTGGATTCCGACTCGGTCGGCTCGACCATCAGGGTGCCCGCTACCGGGAAGCTCATGGTCGGCGCGTGGAAGCCGTAGTCCATCAGCCGCTTGGCTACGTCCATCTCGCTGATGCCGGAAGCCTCCTTGAGCGGGCGGATATCCAGAATGCACTCGTGGGCCACCCGACCGTTTCGGCCGGAATAGAGCACCGGGAAGGATTCACCCAGCTTCTTGGCCAGATAGTTGGCGTTGAGGATGGCTACCTGAGTGGATTTTTTGAGCCCCTCATCACCCAGCATGGCGATATACATCCAGCTGATGGGCAGGATGCTGGCCGAGCCGAACGGTGCAGCCGACACGGCGCCATTGTCACGGCTCTCCTTGTCGGTCTTGACCACGGCGTGGCCAGCCACGAACGGTGCCAGATGCTTCTTCACGCCGATGGGTCCCATGCCCGGGCCGCCACCACCGTGAGGAATGGCGAAGGTCTTGTGCAAGTTGAGGTGAGAGACGTCTGCCCCGATAAAGCCCGGTGCCGTCAATCCAACTTGCGCGTTCATGTTGGCACCGTCCAGATAGACCTGACCACCGTGCTGGTGAACGATGTCGCACACCTCCTTGATGGTCTCCTCATACACCCCGTGGGTGGAGGGGTAGGTCACCATCAGGCAGGAGAGTTGATCCCCCGCCTCGGCCGCCTTGGCGCGCAGGTCGTCGAGATCCACGTTGCCGGACTTGTCACAGGCGGTGACGATCACCTTGAGCCCCGCCATCTGGGCAGAGGCCGGGTTGGTGCCGTGGGCAGAAGCCGGAATGAGGCAGATATCGCGATGCCCCTCACCGCGGGATTCGTGGTACTTCTTGATGGCCAAGAGACCAGCGTACTCACCCTGCGCACCTGAGTTGGGCTGCATGCAGACCGCATCGTAACCGGTCACCTTCACCAGCCAGTTTTCGAGATCGGCCAGCAGCAGCTGGTAGCCCTTGGCCTGTGCCAGCGGGGCGAACGGGTGCAACTTGCCGAACTCGGGCCAGGTCACCGGGATCATCTCGGCGGTGGCGTTGAGCTTCATGGTGCAGGAGCCGAGCGAAATCATGGCGTAGTTGAGCGCCAGATCCTTGGCTTCGAGACGGTGGATATAACGCAGCATCTCGGTTTCGGAGTGGTACTTGTTGAACACCTCGTGGGTCAGCACGGCGTCGGTGCGCAGCAGCTCCTGCGGGATGGCGTGATGAGCCTGGGCCGCCTTGTCGAGGGCCTCGATGTCGAGGCCATGGCCTTGACCGAGGAAGAGATCAAACAGCTCGACCACATCGCCGCGGGTGGTGGTTTCAGAGAGGGACACCCCTACCGCGCCATCGAGATCGGCGCGCAGGTTGATGCCGAGCCCCTCGGCCTTGGCAATGAGTGCTGCTTTATCTGCCGTCAGCACGGTCAGGGTATCGAACCAGCTGGCATGCTTGAGGGCCACGCCCTTGGCCTTGAGGCCAAGCGCCAGAATGGTAGTGAGACGGTGCACGCGGGAGGCGATGGTTTTCAGCCCTATCGGACCGTGATAAACGGCGTAGAAGCTCGCCATATTGGCCAGCAGCACCTGGGCGGTACAGATGTTGGAGTTGGCCTTTTCGCGGCGGATATGCTGCTCGCGGGTCTGCATCGCCATACGCAGCGCAGCCTTGCCGCGGGCATCCTTGGAGACGCCGATGATACGGCCCGGCATGGAGCGCTTGTAGGCATCGCGGGTAGCGAAGAAGGCGGCATGTGGGCCACCGTAACCCATTGGCACGCCAAAGCGCTGGGCGGAGCCCAACACCACGTCGGCACCCAGCTCGCCCGGGGATTTGAGCAGCAGCAGGGAGAGCAGATCGGCGCTGACGCAAGCCAGCCCTTTTTGGGCCTGTACCGCGGCAATCAGGGCACGCAGGTCTTTCACCTCACCTGTGGTGGTGGGGTACTGGAACAGGGCCCCGAACACCTCTTCGCTCACCGCGTCGTTCGCGGCACCGACCGCCACGTCGAAACCGAAGTGAACCGCGCGCTCCTTGACCACGTCGATCACCTGCGGGTGCACATCATCGGCCACGAAGAAGAGGTTGGATTTGGACTTGGCCATCCGCTTGGCCAGCGCCATCGCCTCGGCAGCGGCAGTCGCTTCATCCAGCAGGGAGGCGCTTGCCAGATCCATGCCGGTGAGATCAAGCGTCAGCTGCTGGAAGTTGAGCAGGGCTTCGAGACGGCCCTGCGCCAGCTCGGGTTGATACGGGGTGTAGGCGGTATACCAACCCGGGTTTTCCAGCACGTTACGCAAAATGACGTGGGGCACATGGGTATCGTGATAGCCCATGCCGATATAGCTCTTGGCAATCTTGTTCTGGGCGGCATAACCCTTGAGCTTGGCCAGCGCCTCCACTTCGGTCATGCCGGCACCGATCCCCAGCGGGCCCGGCAGGCGAATGGCGGCAGGCACGGTCTGGGCAATCAGATCGTCCAGGCTTTCGGCCCCGACGGTCGCCAGCAGCTGGCGCAGCTCTTCCTCGCCCGGGCCGATATGGCGGCGGACAAAATCGGTTTTTTGCTCTAGTTCAAACAGTGACTGGGTCATTTCCCTATTTCCTGATAAATAAGTCCTGGCATGACATCCTGATAACCAAGACCTGATGTTCCTGATGGTCGGCTGATACCGACTCCACTCATGTTCTGGGCCCCGCAGACAGGGTGCGGCACCGGATGCTGCGGCAGCATCAAGAGGGGATCGCCTTGTTGCGAACCGGCCTGTTTGCCCCTAGGCTCCTAGGCTGGCAAAAGGCAGGCGCGGGCGACTTCACCCTTCCACCGGCCGGTGCTTGCCCGGCTGGCGGTCATACAAAGGGGCCCTGCTGTGTTGGCAGGGCCCGGGGGCATTACTCTTCGTCCACCACGTTCTGGTAGCCTTCGGCATCCAGCAGGTTGGCCAGCTCGCTCTCGTCATCGAGCTTGATGCGGAACAGCCAGCCAGCGCTGTAGGGGTCGGAGTTGACCAGTTCGGGGCTCCCTTCCAGCTCTTCGTTGACGGCGATGATCTCGCCGCTCACCGGGCTGTAGATGTCGGAGGCGGCCTTGACCGACTCGGCCACGGCGCAGTCGTCACCGGCACTGACCTGTTTGCCCACTTCCGGCAGCTCGACAAACACCATGTCACCCAGCAGCTCCTGGGCGTGCTCGGTGATACCGACCACGGCCTCGCCGTTGGCTTCAACACGGATCCACTCGTGGGAAGTGGCATATTTCAGTTCGCTCGGGATATGGCTCATTTGTGCTTCCTTTGATCTTTGAGTCGCGTTTAAAAACGAATATGAAAAGGGACGGGGGAGGCACAGCCCTCCCCCAAGACGGTATTAAACCAGCTTCTGGCCGTTACGGACGAAAGCGGGCTTGGTGACCTTCACGGTGACCAGCTTCTTGCGGATCTCCACCTCGGCCAGTTCACCGATATCACGGGGCACCCGCGCCAGGGCAATACTGTAGCCCAGGGTGGGGGAGAAAGAGCCGGAGGTGATCACACCTTCCCGCTTCTCACCGTTTGCCGCGGTGAAGGTGACCGGCATACCGGCACGCAGCACCCCTTTCTCTTCCATCACCAGACCCACCAGCTTGGGCTGATTGCCCGCCGCTTTCTGCGCTTCCAGCACGTCGCGGCCGATGAAGTTGCGATCGCTAGGCTCCCAGGCGATGGTCCAGGCCATGTTGGCGGCCAACGGAGAGACCGACTCGTCCATGTCCTGACCGTAGAGGTTCATCCCCGCTTCGAGGCGCAGGGTATCTCGGGCACCGAGGCCGCACGGGGCGACGCCGTTATCCAACAGCGCTTGCCACAGCTCGCAGGCTTTCTCTTGCGGCACCACGATTTCATAACCATCCTCGCCGGTGTAACCGGTAGTGGCGATAAAGAGATCGCCAGCCTGCACGCCGAAGAAGGGTTTCATCCCCACCACGGCGGTACGCTGGGCGGCGCTCAGCACGGCTGCGGCCTTGACCTTGGCGTTGGGGCCCTGCACCGCAATCATCGCAAGCTCGGGACGCTCGGTCACTGTGATATCGAAATCGATGGCGTGATGGCGGATCCAGGCCAGATCCTTCTCGCGGGTAGCGGAGTTGACCACCAGCCGGTAGAAGGTATCGGTGAGGTAATAGGTGATGAGGTCATCGATCACGCCGCCTTCCGGATTGAGCATGCCGCTGTAAAGGGCCTTGCCGGGGGCAGTGAGTTTGGCCACGTCGTTGGCCAGCAGGTGTTGCAGAAAGGCTTTAACCCGTTCGCCGGTCAAATCGACGATGGTCATGTGGGAGACATCGAACATACCGGCATCGCTGCGCACCGCGTGGTGCTCTTCCAGCTGGGAGCCGTAGTTGATGGGCATTTCCCAACCGTGGAAGTCCACCATCTTGGCGCCGGCTTCCAGGTGTTTGGGATGCAGTACAGTAGTCTGGATCATCACATTCTTTCCTTAGCAAAAAGCCTTTTCGCTTTGGCGACCACTCTTGCGATCCGCGCCACCGCTCTGACTGCACTGCGCGCAGCAAAGAGCGACCGGATCCAAAAGTGTGTGCTCGCTCCTGCCCTTGCCAGGCAAGAGGGATTCCTTGAACGGAGCGGATTATATGACAAGCAGGCGAGCGTGCCGCTCAAAAAAAACTAATCCGCTCTCGTAAAACTGACTCCAGACACTAAGATAAATGCAGTGATAAAAACAGCCATAAGCCGACTCAGGCGAGATTAAATTTTGATTTTTACCGTTTCGTCACAATTTGCAGAAAAACGTTTCGCTCCAGAGCGAAATTAAAGGCTGACGCCCAAAACGGGTCATCAGCCTTGTCGGATTACTTTTGTTGTCAAAAACGGCGAGTAATATTAGTTTTTTTCACCCTTGGCCTGCATGGCACTGCCCTTGGTCGCAGCAACAGCCCAGTCAGGACGGGCCAATGCGGGCAACTCTCCCTCCAGCCCCATGGCGGCGCGGATCACCCCCTCCTTGAACGGAGTCAGCAGATTGGCCGCGCGCAATCCCACGCCACGCACCAGCTTCTTGAGCGGGTTGGCCCCGCTGAACAGCCGCTTGAGCCCCTCCATTGCAGCGAGCATGCGAGCCGCTTCGCTCTTGCGCCAGCGCTCGTAGCTGCGCAGGTTGGCGAGCAGGCCGATATCCTCACCCGCGGCATGATTTTGCAAGATCTGCTCCGCCAGCGCGGCAGCATCCAGCAGGCCAAGGTTGACCCCCTGCCCCGCCAGCGGGTGGATGGTGTGGGCGGCATCTCCCACCAGTACCAGCCGCTCGCGAGCAAAGTCGCGGGCATAGCGGGCAGTGAGGGGAATGGCGCTGCGCGCCCCCTCCACCTTGCACAGACCGAGGCGGGCATCGAAGGCGGCAGTAAGCTGGCGATTGAACTGCTCGTCATCGCAAGCGCAGAGCGCCTCGGCGCGCGCCGCAGGCAGCGACCAGACGATGGAGCAGAGGTTCTCCTGCCACAACGGCAGGAAAGCGAGCGGGCCATCCGGGGTGAAGATCTGGCGTGCCACCGCCTCGTGGGGCTCGGCACAGCGCACCGTCGCCACCAGCGCGTGGTGGCCGTAATCCCAGCTGGTGAGCGGGATATCGGCCTGACGGCGTACCCAGGAGTGAGCGCCATCGGCAGCCACCACCAGTTTGGCCGAGATGGCCTGACCATCTTCAAGGAGCAGCAGGGCACCCGCCGGGCCGCTCTGCAGGCTCTTGGCTCTGGTGGGGGTCAGCAACTGGATATTGCTGGCACCCCGAGTCCCGTCAGCGAGAATCGCCTCAAGCAGCGCCAGCTGGATCACCCGATTCTCGACGATGTGGCCGAGGTTGGCCTGACGCAGGCTGGCGGCATCGAAGTCGATGTGGCCGAAGCTGTCCTGCTCCCACACAGCCATCTTGTCGTAGGCCTGCAGGCGGCGCGCTGCAATACCCTCCCAGGCGCCAACATGGCGCAGGATCTGCTGGCTGGCCAGGCTCAGGGCGCTGACCCGGTTATCGGCCACCTCCCCCAGTTGCGGATCGGGCAATTGCCCCTCCACCACCAGCACCTTGAGGGCACTATGTTTAAGGGCCGCAGCGAGCCCCAGCCCCACCATGCCGCCACCGACAATCACCACATCAACATTTTGCATCTGCATCATCTCATCCTTTCTGGGCTGACCGGCTGGCCAGCGTGGGGACGCCTGCAGGCATCACCTCTTTATTCAATAGGTTTTGCTCAACGAATGGCGGTCAACAGGTTCCACTCAACAAGTGCTGGCTAGTTGCCGCACACATCGGCGACAAAGCCCAGGGTGCGCGAGGCAAGCGGCGCCTTGAGGAACGGGAATCGCCCCATCAGGGTGAGCGCCAGATTGCGCCCCGCCACCAGCGGATCGTGACCATTGGAGAAGAGCTGGGCCAGCGAAGAGGTGAGCCAGACGGTCTGCTCCTGATCGCGCTGACGCTGCTGCCAGTAGCCACTCAGTACCTTGAAGCTGCCGATATCCTCCCCCTCTGCCAACGCCTTGGCTACGGCACCGGTAAGCAGGTCCAGATCCCGCATCCCGAGGTTGAAGCCCTGTCCGGCAATGGGGTGCAGGGCGTGGGCGGCATTACCGACCAGCACGGTACGCTGGGCCAGCGGGTAGTCGCAGGCGGTCAGAATGAGCGGATAGACATTACGCACGCCACATCGCTCGAAGCGGCCGAGCCGCCAGCCAAAGGCCTGCTGCAAACGGGCAAGAAACGCCGCCTCATCGAGGGCCGTCAGCTCATCCACCTCATGCTGCCCGACGCTCCACACCAGTGAGGAGAGCCCCTCCTGCATCGGCAGCAGGGCCAGCGGCCCCCCTTCGGTAAAACGCTCGAAGGCGCGTCCTGCAGGGTCTTGCGCCGTTTTGACCGTGGCGATGATGGCGTGCTGCTCAAAGTCGTGGCGGGTCACCGGCAACTTGAAGTGCTGACGCACAAAGGAGCTGCCGCCGTCTGCCGCCACCAGCAGGCGGGTCTCAATCTGTTCACCGTCCTCAAGGGTGAGGGTCACCTTCTCCTCATCGGGCACAATCTCGCTCACCCGTGCCGGACAACAGACCCGGATATTGGGAGAGGCCGCCATCGCACGTTGCAGCTCATGACCTGCAGCGGCAAGCTCGATCACCTGGCCCAGCGCGGGCAGACCGTATTCGGCCGCCGACAGGCGAGCCTGACCGAAGTGGCCCCGATCCGAGACATGAATCCGGGTAATGGGGGCGCAATGGGGGGCAAACAGCGGCCAGAGTCCGCGTCGCAACAGCGCATCACAGGTACCGGCCGAGAGCGCAATGGCGCGGGCGTCGAACCCTGAATGGGTGTGCTGTTCGGGGACGCTTGCCTCCAGCAGCAGGATCTCGAGGGGGGAGCCATCGGATCGAAGCAGGGCCGCCAGCGAGAGGGCCAGCACGGCACCGCTCATTCCACCGCCGACCAGGGTGACATCGACCTGTCGCACATCAGATTGAGACATAAGCAGAGAGGAAGAAGTGAAAAAGGTGGCCTCATGCTATCACAAAGCCGCTGGCCGAATGCGAGGTCAGCGGCAAAAAACCGGTTATGCCTCACAGGGTTAGCCACCACAAGGGAATAAAAAAGAGCGCCATCAGGCGCTCTTGCAGATTCAGTAAGGGTCTCGTTGACCCGCACCTCAATGAAGGGTCGGCGGTGCACTCGGGGTATCGGGGCGCTTGCCAAACTCTTCGAAGGCCATCATGACCCCCAGTTTGACGTGTTCGTAGAGCACCAGGAAAGAGGCTTCGTTCTCGTCATCTTCCTGATCGAACTCGGCGGAGACCTGAGTGATGCTGGCGATATCCTGGATCATCTCCTGCAGCTCTTCCGACGCGCGTGAGAGCTCCTGCTGCACCACGCCAAAACCGGCCAGAAATGCCTGCGACCAGTCCACCAGCGAATCGATGCGCTCGTCGAGGGGAGCATCATCACTTGGCAGCAGCAGCTCGACGCCCTTCTGGGCCATCAAACTCTCGACCACATTGTGATAAAGATCGGTCATCACCTGGCGCACCGGGGTCGGCAGGCCGAAACCGTCGTTCACCAGATCGTTGAAATGGGGGACCCAGCTCTTCTCATCCAGTGCCACACCGCCGCACACCAGACCGCAGATCACACCATGGGCCTCGACGGCACTGGCCATCAGCTCATGCTGCTCCATGATGTCGGCCACAGCCGTATATTTAAGGGGGTTCGTTTTGCTCATCGAGGATCCGCTCAAAGTTCAGTCAAATTTGCAGAATTAATGGTCAGGATCCTAGCATTCTCCCTCTTGCAGAGCCAGCAAGGCCTTGAAACTTATGCATCTGCGCTATATAGTCCCGCCCAGTTGTCCACGTGGATAAAGGCGGAAATCAGCTCCGCCGTATTGAGGAAGGCATGAGCACAGAGGCCGTAGAAATCGTCATTTTGGGACGTCCCTACAAGGTATCCTGTCCCTTGGGACAGCAGGATGCCCTGCGCCAGGCCGCCGAGCAGCTGACCGACAAGTTGATCGACCTGCGTCAACGCTCCAAAGTCTCCAGCAACGAGCAATTGGCTATCATGGCGGCGCTCAATTTCTGTCATGAGCTCTGCCTTGAAAAAGAGAAGAACCACCAATACTCTGAGACCATGGACAAGCGGATCAAGATGCTGCAGCGCACCATCGAAGCGGCCCTGATCGAGCACGGACAATATGGTGATTCCAGCGAAGAGGGGCAACAGCCCTAATCGCAAACCGTTTTAAAATTCCCTGGGATGTTTGTCAGCCGGTTCAAGTCCCCGAGCCGATATTCATACCAAACAGGGGGTCTGCCTTCTGGCTATTGCGCATGCTCGGCACGACCGAGAAGCCTGCGGTCAGATCCGATCCCCGCCTTGAACCGACGGTTCAAGGGCCCAAACCGGCAACGGCATCTCGGGGTACCAACAGCAAAAGCCCGTCACCAGCGTGACGGGCTTTTTCTTTGCCTGAACGATCACTACATCAAGCTAATGCGATCTCCCAGCCCGTTCTTCGGATAAAACAAAGCCCACCGCTAAGGGTGGGCTTGCTCCAGATGCAAAGAGAGCGGCTGATCAAATTGCCATCTGCTCGTGCGGCGAGCCGTGGTGGCGCAGCCAGACAAAGCTCAGCGCCACGATCAGCACCATCAGGGTCATGATGGCCCCCAGAGTCACCTGCCCGGTCATCGGGAAACCGGCCGCCAGCAGGGTCACCACACCGGCACCCAGATTCTGCATCCCGCCGAGAATGGCCCCCGCGGTGCCGGCCTGACCCGGGAAGGGCTCGATGGCACAGGAAGTGGCGGTCGGGTAGAGAATACCGCTACCAATGAAGTAGACAGCCGCACCACCGACCAGTGAGGCGGCACTCACCACCCCGAACAGCCCCGGCACCAGAATGATGAGGGAGCCGAGCGCCAGAAAGGCGATCCCCAGACGCATCAGCTTGCCCTGAGTCAAACGGAAGCTCAGCTTGGCAGAGAGCCAGGCCCCGAACAGATAGCCGGGCAGCGGCAGCACGAACAGCACACTCACGGTACGGGCGCTCAGTTTCAGCACATCGCCCAGCAGCACACCGGCCGCAGCCTCGAACACTGCCAAACCCGCAAAGGTCGCCATCAGGCAAAGCAGGTTGCCCTGAAACTTGGGGTTGCCCAGCACATGACGATAGGCAGCACCGACGCGCAGTGGCTGACGGGCAGCAGCAGGCAAGGTCTCGCCAAACCAGGCCATGATCGCCAGGGTTGCTACGGCACCAAAACCGAACAGGAACCAGTAACCGGCGCGCCAGTTGAACAGCTCGGTCAGCCATCCCCCCAGCACCGGTGCCAGCAGCGGGGAGAAGATCACCCCCATACTCACCAGACTGTTGGCGCGGTTGAGCTCGGCGCCGTTGTAGCGATCGCGCATCACGGTGCGGCTCATGGCGCCACCAGCACCGGTACCTAGCCCCTGAACAAAGCTGCCCACCAGCAGGGCGGCAAAATGGGGGATGACCTGAATGATCAGGGTACCCACCAGAAACACCATCATGCCGACGATCAGCACCGGGCGACGGCCGATACGATCCGACAAAGGCCCGTAGACAAACTGGGAGAGGCCATAGGGGATCAGGTAACAGGCCATCACCGCCTGTAACTGGCCCGAGGCCACATTGAAGTCCCCCGCCATCGTGGGAATGGAGGGAACATAAAGGGTCTGGGTCATCTGGCCCACAGCGACCATCAGAATGGTCAATAAAAACAACGGATAAAAACTGTGCCGATCCATATCAGTCCCAAAAAATCGAAAAAATGCTGCCGCCCCTCTGGCACAAAATGCCCAGAGGAATCTGATCACAAAGGCTGTGATGTAATCAAAAACAGTGTTGGAAACAGTAGGCGGGGAGCCCGCCAAGCCACCGCACAGGACGCTTGGTGGTATGGGGGCATCATAGTGATTCAGCTCACAAAAAACGAACGAATCTTTATAATCGGCTTGCCCTAGTTTTTCTAATATTACGG
Organism: Aeromonas aquatilis; assembly: GCF_054052405.1. Lineage (NCBI taxonomy): Bacteria > Pseudomonadati > Pseudomonadota > Gammaproteobacteria > Aeromonadales > Aeromonadaceae > Aeromonas > Aeromonas aquatilis. The sequence goes on from NZ_JBSTYP010000005.1 coordinate 37,388, forward strand.
GGCGTTAGGCCCCGTCAGCAGTTAAAAATCAACGTGTTACCATCTGCTGCGCCTGCTTGATCAGCTCATCGGGCTGCTCCTTGCGCGGCGGTATGGTGATCCCCTTCTGGCAGGCAGGCTTCTCCGCCATCCGATCCATCCAGGCTTGCAGATGGGGTAACCCCTCGATGGAGATGCCGCTCCAGTCATAAATCCGCACCCAGGGCCAGGTGGCGATATCGGCGATGCTGTACTCGTCCGCCAGATATTCGTGATGAGCCAGATGGCTATCGAGCACCTCGAACAGGCGGCGCCCCTCCTTCTGGTAGCGTTCGATGGTGGCGGGGATCTTCTCGGGGAAATAGCGGTAGAAGACGTTAGCCTGCCCCATCATGGGCCCTACCCCGCCCATCTGGAACATCAACCACTGAATGGCCTGAGATCGGCGTTTAGGATCCGCCGGCAACAATTTACCCGCCCTCTCCGCCAGATAAATGAGGATGGCGCCCGACTCGAATACGGCGAAATCGTCGTTATCCCGATCGACGATAGCCGGAATACGGCCGTTGGGGTTGATGGCGAGAAACTCGGGCTTCTTCTGATCCAGTGCAGACAAATCGAGAGGAATGACCCGATAGGGCAATCCCAGCTCTTCCAGTGCAATGGCCACCTTGAAGCCATTGGGGGTTGCGGCGGTGTAAAAATCGATCATGATTTACTCCTTGTTGATCATAGCCAGATTGCACAGTTTGAACTGGGTGCAACACCATAGCCGCCTCATCTTGCAACAAGTGACCGGCTCCAGACCATTAAAAAGCGGCGCACCGTAGGCCAAACAAGGCCACGGTGCGCCGCTGGTGCGCTCTGGCAATGGTAGATATTAGTTGATCATGGCAACCGGCTTGCGCTGACGCAGCATGATCAGGCGGGAAAGCAACGGGAAGTAGGACTCCAGCTTGCGCAGCAGCACACGGCTGCAGGCAGGTTCGGCCAGCTCCGACTCATCCAGCACGATGCCGTTTGAGACAAAATAGAAACGGGGGTCACGCACATCCGGTCCGCAGACCGTCAGCTCCTTGTCTCCCTTGCGGATCAGCAGCGGCAAGACCGGCAAACCGATCGTCTCATCCTCTCCCCGGGCAAATCCGGCATCCTGCCAGGGCGCATCGCCGTCGATCAGCAGGATCGCCGCCTCCGTCTTGGCCGGTTGCCACTGGGCCAGGGGGGTCACGGTGATGTGGGCAAAGTGATCACCATACTCGGGTGATGACCGCAAGATGGCCAACAGTCCCTCGCTGGCCGCTGACACGTTCTGACTCACTAATGACAAATTCATGGTTCACATCCCTATGCTCATGACAGCCTGTATCCGGCTGCTGGGATAAGACTAGCGTAGATCTGGTCTATATTGGAGCCGTCAAATCTGGCAGTGGTAATCAATTGGTCGTAGGGGGATAACAGTTGCCATCGCACAAAATACTGGTATCATACCGCGTCCTTTTATCCCCCGTTCTTTAACATCCAGTGGTGAACCTATGCATCCGATGCTGAATATCGCCGTGCGCGCTGCGCGCAACGCCGGTCAAGTTGTAGTAAAAGCCTTCTCCCAGCCCGAGAACATTGAGGCTATCCAAAAAGGCAGCAATGACTTCGTGACCAACGTTGACCGTGAAGCTGAAGCGGCCATCATTCACACCATCAAAAAATCTTACCCGGAACACAGCATCGTCGCTGAAGAGTCTGGTGAGATTGCCGGTACCAACCCGGACTACCAATGGATCATTGACCCACTGGATGGCACGACCAACCTGGTCAAAGGCATTCCGCATTTTGCCGTCTCCATCGCCCTGCGCGTCAAGGGCAAGACTGAACAAGCCGTTGTTTACGATCCGATCCGTGACGAGCTGTTTACTGCTACCCGTGGTAGCGGCGCCCAGCTGAACGGCTACCGCATCCGTGTCGGCAAGGCCAAAGAACTGGCTGGCACCGTACTGGCTACCGGTTTCCCCTACAAACAAAAGCACCACATCGAGTCCTACCTGAAGATGTTCCAGAGCATGTTCATCGAATGTGCCGACATCCGTCGCTCCGGCTCTGCCGCGCTGGATCTGGCCTATGTGGCTGCCGGTCGCGTCGACGGTTTCTGGGAAATCGGCCTGAAGCCGTGGGACACCGCTGCCGGTGAACTGCTGGCCAAAGAAGCCGGTGCCATCGTCACCGACTTCGTAGGTGGTCACAACTACGAAAACTCCGGCAACATCGTGGTTGCCAACCCGCGCGTCCTGAAAGAGATGCTCGGCAAGATCCGTGAAGAGCTGCCGGAATCCCTGGCCAAATAAGCCTGCGTCCCAGCATTTACCAAGACAAAAAAACCGGCGCAAGCCGGTTTTTTTGTTTCTGGCTTCGAGTCTCAAAACCGTAACCGTTCACCGGCAGGGGCTTGACGCAGACAATTCGGCTGGGATGGGGTAATCCGTTTTCTCGATGCAAGCCCGAACGATGGCGCGCAGCCACTCCTGGGGACAACGTCCCAAGCGTTTGGCTGTCTCCACCAACGACAGGATACGCTGGCGAAACAACTCGCCACGATGTGAGCACACGCCGTAGCTCCCTTTGCGCCACAGCACATAGCCGCGCAGCACTCGCTCTGCCTCATTATTCGTCAGCGGAATATCGTCATCACTCATAAACCGCCACAGCATCTCGTCATCCTTGATGAGCCACTCGCAGCGCCCCCGATAGCGCTTCGAGCAAAGCAGCCGTCCTTGCTCTAACTGCTTTAACCAGCTCTGCCGATAACGCCTGAGCCGGTGTTGATAGCGCTCTCTGCTCAAGGCCCCATTCTCATAGCGATGGCGAACCCGAAAGACACTGTTGGCCAGCAGTACCAACCTGGCCCCGATGGACTGATTAACCTGCTCACCACTTTGGGCGATGGCGACCACATTGCGTAGCACATGGGCCCAACAGAGTTGGCGCTGACTCGCATCGACAAACCGGTAGCCAGCATACTGGTCCGTCACCAGCACGCCGGCCAGCTCTGACCCCAGCAGGCGCTTGGCGGCATCGATACCACGGCCGTAGGCGGTCATGAAGCAGACTGCAATCTTGCTCAGAGCCATCCACATCCAGCGCCGCTCACCACCCCGTTGATGGCGGGTCTCGTCGGCGTGGATAAGTGAGGCCGACTGGACCTGATGCTTGATGGCCTGGTGAGTGGGCGTCAGCATGGCACTGACCCGTCCTTGTGCTTCGCTGATGGCCCCGCGACTAAAACCCAGACCAAAGTGTTGCTTCAGTTGCTGTTGTATCTGGGTGACGCTCTGATGGAACTGACCACTTTGCAGCGCGATATAACTGAGCAGGTTCGGGCCCATCTGAGTGTCGCTGACCGAGTCAGGCAGTGCAGCATCCACCGTGTGAATGCACCGGGTACAGGTGGCGCGAAACAGCTGATGCTCGGTAACGAAGTAGCTCACCTCTGGTAGGTCAAACACCTGATGCGCTCGATAAGGTTTGTCATGTACCAGCACGTTGCCACCACAGCAGGGGCAATCCGATACCGGGTAGTGAGCTTCCACGGACAGACGGGCATCGTGCGAATGGGTCTCGCGCCGCTGACCCTTGTGGCCAGGCTGGGCCCCACGTTTTTTACCGGACGCCGGACGTGGCCTAACAGGAGGTGTGCTGCCAGGGCCATTACTGGAGGGCGGCTTGGAGGAGTTGCCGCTGTGTTGATTAAGAGGGTCCTCTAACTCGGTAATACGGTCCAGCAGCTTATATATCAGCTCGTGGGCCTGCTCGATAGTCAGAGAGTTAATCGCTGGTGTCGAGTGCTTTTTGGTCATGCCAGCGAGCATGCAGCACGGGCGGGATCATGCAACAGGCCAATGAAGATCAAGAGACGATCATCCCATTTTTCGTGTCAACCCACTCTCGGTAAACGGTTACTCAAAACCAACACCCAATCCTGATAAATAGAGGCTGACGCCCGATACTTCCCTCGGCTAAAAGCACATCTCTTTTATTGCCAACGCGTTGTTGCAACCAGCCCCCCTCGGTAATCCCCCTAATCCCCCCTGCGGATCACCGCCTCCATTGTTCGATTCACTGTGCCTCTCGGCGCCGACGCCATCTTTTGTTATGATCTACAGCAACTTAAATTCAGCCACACGGCTATCAAGACGAGGTCAGCAATGAAAGTAGGTATTATCGGCGCCATGGAGCAAGAAGTGGCCCTGCTGCGCAGCCAGATGAGCAACCCCACCACCCTGCAACTGGGCGGCTGCGAGTTCTATCAAGGGATGCTGGCAGGCAAAGAGGTGATCCTGACCCGCTCCGGTATCGGTAAGGTCGCCGCAAGCGTGGCTACCAGCCTGCTGCTGGAAAAGTTTGCCCCCGACTGCGTCATCAATACCGGCTCTGCGGGCGGCTTTGCCCAGGATCTGCACATCGGTGATGTGGTGATCGCCAGCGAGATGCGTTTCCACGATGTCGACGTGACCGCCTTTGGTTACGAGATGGGCCAAATGGCGCAGCAACCCGCCGCCTTCCCCTGCGATGAGAAACTCATCGCGGTCGCTCAGGATTGCATCGCCGAGCAGGGCAAGCACCAGACCAAGGTTGGCCTTATCTGTACCGGCGATCAGTTCATGTGCAAACCGGACGCCATCGCCAAGGCTCGCGCCGACTTCCCGCAGATGCTGGCGGTCGAGATGGAAGGTGCCGCCATCGGCCAAGTATGCCACATGTTCAAAGTGCCCTATCTGGTGGTACGCGCCATGTCCGATATCGCCGGCAAGGAACAGGTTGAATCCTTCGATGCCTTCATCGAAGTGGCCGGCAAGCACTCCGCCGAAGTGATCATCAAGATGCTCGGCAAGCTGTGATCGAAACCGGTTCGCTTGATTTGATGGCCGACGCCCTCCTCTCGACAACGGCGGCCATTCTGGTAGGGGCTGCCCTGCTGGAGGCGGTGATCCCGTGGCCATCCCATCTGCGGCTCTCGGCCGTCACACCCTTGCTGACTCGCCTGGGTCACAAGGTGCACAGAGCCGATGGCACGCCACGCCAGCAGCTGCAAGCGGGTATGCTGGCGATGCTGGTGGTCTGGGTGCCCTGCGCCGCCGGGCTCTGGTCGTTGCGCAATCTGGCCCTGAGTGAGCCGATCTTCGACCTGCTGTTCCTGCTGCTGATGCTTGAATCCCGTCCGCTGCGCGAACTCGCCCATGCTACCCGCTCACTCGCCACCCAGGAGACCCTGCCGCTGGCAAGATTGCAGTCCACCCCCTGGCTCAAACGGGAGACCGGCAAACTCTCGGCCATGGGGCTCGCCAAAGCGGTGACGGAGAGCTGCGCCCTGCGTCTGGTCGGCCAATGGGCTGGCCCGCTGCTGGGATTTGCTCTGGCTGGCGTACAGGGCGCCTTGCTCTGGCGGCTGGTGCAGCTGATGAACCTGGGCTGGAGTCGCAAAGATCCCGCCTTCGACCACTTTGGTCGCGCCGCCAGCACCCTCTATCAGGGGCTCAATGCCTCCGTCATTTTGCTGCTGGGGCTGCCACTGCTGGCAAGCCGTCTCAAACAGGCAGCACAGCTGCTGCGAAGTGGCGCGCTCTGGCCCTATCCCGCCACGGGGATGCTGCTCACTCTGCTGGTAGACAAGTGCCGGATCCGCCTTGGTGGCCCTCGCTACTATCAGGGGACTCTCCAGCGTTGGCCAGTCCTCGGCACTGGTGCTGAGCCAGATAGCGAGACACCGCGCAAGGTGCTCAACATTCTGCAAGGGTGCGGCTGGGGCTGGTTGATACTGGCGCTGGTTGTCACGGTAGCGGGGTTATTTCATGGGTAGAGTGTTGCACTTGCCTGTCTGGCTGCCCTGCGTGCTGCTTGCCTGGTTGCCCGCAGCCCTGCTGGCCGCCACGCCGAGCCGGGTGGTGAGCGTTGTTCCTCACCTGACCGAATTGCTCTACGAGATTGGCGCCAGCGACAAACTGGTGGCCATCGACGATGCTTCCGACTACCCAGCTGAGGTCAAAACCAAGCCCAAGGTAGCCAATTATCGCAGCATCAACGTCGAGGCAGTGCTGGCGCAAAAGCCGGATCTCATTCTCGGCTGGCGCTCGGCTCAATCACGGATGCTGGCCCCACTGGAACAGCTCGGGATCCCGATCTTCTACTCGGAGCCTACCGATTTTGCCTCGCTGGCCACAGAAATGCGGGCGCTGGGCAAATTGCTGGGGGTGGAAAAGAGTGCCAACGAAGCCGCCGATCGCTATCTGGCACGCCTGCATTCCCTGCAACTGCGCTATGGCCAACCAACCGGCGTCAAGGTGTTCTACCAGCTCTGGTACCCACCGCTCACCAGCGTCAGTGGCAATGCCTGGCCGGCTCAGGCCATTGAACTTTGCGGCGGGATCAACGTCATGGCGAATGCCAAGACCCCCTACCCCCAAGTGGACATGGAACAGGTGATCAGAGCCAACCCATCGCTGATCCTGGCAGGGAGTCAAGATCCTGACGCCCTGCGTCACTGGCGAAAGTGGCCAAATCTCGACGCGGTGCAGCATCAGCGACTCGATTTAATCAACTCGGATGAGCTGCACCGATTCACCCCGAGAGCCCTCAATGCGGTAGAGCAGGTTTGCCAGACTATAAAAAATGCAATACCCCAGCCAACAACTCAAGACCCCATATCCACTGCGACACCGTGACGGCACTTATAAATTCAACCACTCAAATAGTGATTATTTGAGTGGCATGGCAAGCAAGCCGAAAGCTACAACTTGCAAGCCCTCTGAAATATCATCGCAGAGCCTCCTGACTAAATAAAATCCAGTGACATGGGGGTACCCCTTTCAATATCAATCGTGGCAATTTTGCCCAAGACATCATCAAGATACTTGGGTGCTAAACCAAAACCCGGGCGAATACTGCGCACATTATCTGTGGTGAATTTTTCACCCGCCTTGATATCTTGCACTACGTATAATGAGCGGCGAAATTTCACATTGCCTTTTTCAGCTTCAGTTCGCTCATAATTCACGTTGCCTAACGCTGCCCAAGCTGTTTTGGCATCTTTACACAGCACGGCCAGTTGATGGGGTTCTAACGAGAAACTGTCATCAGGTCCACCACCGTTACGATCCATTGTCACGTGTTTTTCAATCAAGCAGGCACCCAGTGCCACCGCAGCAACCGCTGTGGCATTATCAATGGTGTGATCTGAAAGACCGGACAATACATTAAAACGTGCCGACATATCGGCTATCGTTCTCAGGTTATATTGATCTGCAGGGGCCGGATAGCCGCTGACACAGTGCAGAACCACCAATTCTTGACAACCATTAGCCTGCGCCGTGGCGATCGCCTCGGCTATTTCTTCCTCATTAGCCATCCCCGTAGACATGATCATTGGCTTTCCTGTTTGGGCTACCCGCTTGATCAGTGGCAAATCGACCAACTCGAAAGAGGCGATCTTATAAGCAGGCGCATTGAACTGTTCAAGCAAATCAACGGCTATGAAATCAAAGGGGGAGCTGAAAATGGTGATCCCCAACGCTTTGGCTTTTTCAAACAATGGCTTATGCCATTCCCACGGCATCTGTGCCTCTTGGTATAGTTGGTACAGATTTTTTCCATCCCATAAGCCGCCGTGAATTTTAAATTCCTCGCTGTCGCATTCGAGCGTAATGGTATCGGCGGTATAGGTTTGCAGCTTGATAGCATCCGCGCCCGCCTTTTTGGCCTCCTCCATGATCGCGAAGGCGCGATCTATATCACCATTATGATTGGCTGAAAGCTCGGCAATAATATAGGGCGGATAATCTGGGCCAATCTTGCGTCCATCGATGGTAATGAATGGTTTTAACATATGCATCACAATGGTTCTCTTATAAATGTATCAGGTGCAACCTGTTGGTAACCTGCTTTGGTGAAAAGGTGCAACGAGGCACTATTCCCACTTAAAATAGTAGCTTTCAATCGCATTTTTGGAAATTTATGATTAACTAAATCCAAAACAGATGTGGCAATACCCGCCCCCAAATGTTCTGCTGCAACATATATGGAAACAATATATTCATCAGGCTTTGAATAATCCATTCTGAATACACCGTAAGCGTTGTCATCATATTTATTTTTGATGATATATATGTAATCTTTCTTTGATTTAATTTTTTTTGAAAACCAAGATACATGTTCATCCCAAGTCGGCACTTGGGGATTAATAGCATAGCGTCTAGTATGTGGCTGACACTGCCACTCATGAACAATATTAATATCACTAATGGTGGCGGGAACAAGAACATATAAACACTCAAAAATAAAATCGTCTACCATAGAACCCCACCACCTTTAATTATATATAGGAGTTATATCATTAGCTAAAAAAGCTTTATCGTAAATCACTAACCAAAAGTCACCTCATCCACTTTTAACTTCTCTTTAATAATGTTTTTTAGCTCAGTCCACTCTTGAGAAAAAATCCCTAGATGCACAATGTCATGATAATTTTGGCCATCAAAGTGTGCGTTTCTAATACATCCTTCAATCATAAATCCGAACCTTTTGTGTAATTTTACAACCGTATTATTAAATGCTAGCACCTCACACCTTAGTTTATTAAGGTTCAATTCATCAAATATATATAGCAATGCAGAGTATTCCATTAATGATCCAGCACCGTATGGAGCATCTGGGCTAGCATAAAATGCCCAACAAGCATGGCCAGGTGTTATATTTATTTCAGAAAACCCTATTACACCGCATGGATGATTTTTTATTTCACAAACAAAGTATTTTTTACTAAAATCATTTACTAAGTTTGAAAACCATTTGGTATGTTCAGCAAGGGTTATTTCATGCTTAGTATACATATTCGCTCTTACTGCTGGCATATTACGCCATGTCAATATAGTTGGCAAATCTGTCTCTATCAACTCTCTTAGTCTTATTTTTTTCACTAGTCACCTCTTAAAATAATATTTGCAACTCTACGTGCGCCAAATCCATCAACATTGATTCTGTTATGAGGCTGAATATTATTCCAGTTACTAATGAGCCATTGTAATTCTTGTTGATATGTATCTTTGGTTAAAACTCGCCCATCTCCTAAATAACGAACCAATTGAAGTTCCTTCAAATATGCAGCTAGTATAGTCTGATTATCAGCCACTGACACAAGTGAAGTTGGCACATCTAAACAAAAACGCTCCCAATTACTTGAACCTGATGCTCCAAAGGCATACTTAGCTGTCGCAAGCACTGAGTCATAATTCAGTAAGTTATTAACTATAAGAATGTCGTCTCGTAACGCAGCAGAATCTCGCAACTCTTTAGAAATAAATCTAGAACCATGAACAATTATTAAATTAAATGGAAGGAATGGGGTATCTAATGCGGCAGCCAGCAACTTAACACTCTCTCCTGTTGGGTCACTACCACCAAAAAAGGAAACGACACGTTGTTCTTTTTTAATTTGATCACGAAGGCAGGCAAACTCTTCTCGAAGTAATGAATATTCAGGCCCGAGTAAGCATTGACAATCTTTTGGTACAAATTTTTGATATCTAGAAAACTGATCCGGCCATATATTTTGATCCACCAACACATCACAAATATGTGTTCTGTTAGCCAAGTCATCTATGACAATTATTTTATTAACAAACGTTCTAACTTTCTCTTGCCAACGATAATCGATACCATAATGATCGACAACTAATATATCCGTATCATTTTCAGTTAAAATATTTATCGTATCTCTCGCATCAGATGGCCAGCTATCACCAATCCAACTTTCATATTGAGAACCGATAGCGGTTTTACTCACAAGCGAGTAAACAAAAAAACCTTTAGATCTTATTAATTCAATTAAATTACCATGATGATTTCGACATATAAAACTGACCATGCAACCACTTTTGGCAAGCTGTGTTGCCAAAGCCAAGCATCGTATAACATGGCCTGTACCTATCTCGTCAGAGCTATCAACCCTAATAAATACTGATCTTGGTCTAATCATAGGAGTCGTAATATTTTATATAGACACTCAGCTCGTATCCAATCTTCTGGAGTATCAATATCTTGTACCCTAAAACTTGGCAATAATACCATTTTTGAATGCGCGGAAAAGATTGGTGATTTAGCCAACCATGCGGTTGCTCTGCCCCAATAGAATTGACCAGCATCGTGGTAGGCCACCTCTAAATCTTGCGAACGAGTAAGCAGGTATTCAGGCTGAAACATGCTCACTTGACCTGATTCATTAAGTTTAATTGCTCGCTGAATAGGGAACCCAAAGCGGGTGGCGCTAAATACAAACAGGCATTGGCTATCAGCAGTTAATAATGCAAGCCCTTGACGTAAATCGCCAGCATCAACAAAAGGGGCCGTTGCATAGAGACAACATACCCGCTCAGGCGTTTGCCCCTGCTGGATTAACCATGTAATGGCATGACTTATCACTTCACCCGTGGTGGCATAATCATTGGCAATCTCTGCCGGGCGCATAAACGGCACTTCAGCACCATATTCCTGTGCGACGCTGGCTATCTCGGCATCATCGGTAGAGACAATAATACGGTCAAAGCAACCCGCATTTTGCGCTGCCAAAATTGACCAGGCTATCATCGGTTTGCTATGAAAAATCTTAATATTCTTGCGTGGGATCCGCTTACTGCCACCACGGGCAGGAATAATGGCGATGTTCATTAGTTAACGTAGCCCTCGGCTGTTAAAATATCAGTCAACACCCGTACTACCTCATCTTGCTGTGCATCAGTCATGGCATGAAAGAGTGGCAAGGAAATAGCGTCTTGGTAATACTTTTCAGCCACAGGGAAGTCACCAGATTTAAATCCCATTGTCTGATAATAAGGCTGTGTATGCACCGGGATATAATGTAGATTAACGCCAATACCTGCCGTACGTAGCGCATCAAAAACACTGCGGTGAGTCAAACCAATATCAGTCAGCCCCAATCGAATGACGTACAAGTGCAAGCCAGAATACGTGTCAGGCAATTGATATGGCAAGGTTAACGGCAGTCCGGCCAGCATGCGATCATAACGAGCAGCCAACCGGTGACGGGCCGTAACAAAGGCATCTATCCGTTGCATTTGGCTAACGCCCAATGCTGCTTGCAACTCGGTCATGCGGTAATTAAAACCAAGAGCGATCTGCTGGTAATACCATGCACCATGTGATGGCCCCTGCATCAGCGCTTCATCACGAGTTATACCGTGACTGCGCAACAGTGCCATTTTGTCTGCCAGGGCTTGCTGATTGGTCAGTACTGCGCCCCCTTCTGCGGTGGTGATAATCTTCACCGGGTGAAAGCTAAAAACAGTGATATCACTATAACGACAATTCCCTATCGGCTCGTTAAAATAGCGCCCTCCTATTGCGTGGGAGGCATCCTCTATCACCTTAAACCCGTATTCGGTTGCCAACCTGGCAATCGTTCGCATATCGCAAGGCTGACCACAGAGATGCACTGGCACCACCACTTTTGGCAGTGTGCCATCAGCTTTAGCTGCAATCAGTTTTTCTTCCAGCTTGCTGGGGCACAGGTTATAGGTCGCCGGGTCAATATCGACAAAATCAACAGTCGCACCGCAATACAAACCACAGTTGGCAGAAGCGACGAACGTGATAGGACTAGTCCATAAACGATCACCCGGCCCTAAATCCAATGCTAAACAGGCAATATGCAACGCCGACGTAGCACTATTCACTGCTAAAGCATAAGTGGCACCGGTATAGTTTGACAACGACTGTTCAAACTCAGGGACTTTCGGCCCCTGAGTCAGAAAATCGGATTGTAATACCGAGACAACACTATCTATATCTTGTTGGGTGATCTCTTGTTTACCATATGGGATCATAGTCTGACTCACACTTCAAAACTGGTATCAACGTGCTTTTTAATTAACTCTCGCAGAGAATCAACTGTCTCCCATTCGGTATTTGTACCTGAATTATATTTAAAGCCAAATGGTACTTTCTGCGCATTATGATGTTGAAGATAATCGGTTTCAGTGTTATTAAATGAGACAGATGGCAAAATAGCATAGTATTTTCCGAGATCGATTGTATGAAGTGAGTCAGTATCGGTGATCATCTCTTCATGCAACTTTTCACCAGGTCTGACACCAACAATTTCCGTCTTGCATTCCGGTGCAATTGCCGCTGCAATATCCATGATCCGGTAGGAGGGGAGCTTTGGTATAAAGATTTCACCCCCCAGATGATGTTGCAAGGCATACATCACTATGTTAACTCCATCCTGCAGAGAAATATTAAAACGGGTCATCTCTTCATGAGTGATAGGCAAGACCCCTTCGGAACGTTTTTTAAGAAATAACGGAATCACTGAGCCACGCGAGCCCATCACATTGCCGTAGCGCACCACACTAAAACGAATGTCTCGGGAACCTTTGATATTATTGGCAGCAGTAAAAAGTTTATCAGATGTCAGCTTGGTAGCTCCATACAGATTGATTGGTGCACAGGCTTTATCCGTTGACAGTGCGATCACGTCTTTCACACCACATTGCAGTGCTGCATTGATCACATTCTCAGCACCGTCAACGTTAGTACGGATACACTCGGTCGGGTTGTACTCGGCAGTATCCACCTGCTTTATTGCAGCGGCATGAATGATGACATCGATTCCTTCGCAGGCTTGTACCATACGGTTTTTGTCACGGACGTCACCGATAAAAAAACGCAACTGGGGGTAATCTTTCTGCGGATAGTTTAAACGCAACTCAGATTGCTTTAGTTCATCACGAGAGAAAATAACAATACGCTTAACCTTCGGATAACGTTCAAGAATGGTTTTGATGAACTGCTTACCGAAAGAGCCGGTGCCGCCGGTGATGAGGACTTTTTTGTCGTTTAGCATTTTATTTACTCTCTGGATATCTTACTGTTTATTACAGCCCATCAAATTATTAACTATTTTTTTATATTATTCAAACTCTGCATATTAAATTTAGTTACTTTAAAGAACCACGTAGAATTTTTAAATTATTGATTACCCATGGTCCTCCGCCAGCGTCAAGAGCCGATATGGCATCGGAGGGCTTTCCACGACTGCACGCTCCAATTCAACCAACATACTATTGAGGTCAAAGCGATGATTAAACCGGAAGGGCGTCGTTGCCCAAATCAGCCAGCAAGTCATGCCTTCCCCGGCCCCAGGTAACCACTACACTCGCGGCTTTCTGACAGGCAGACCAAGAGTGTTCATTTTGTTTATGGCGCTTACATACGCCATGACTTCTCCCACTTGGCCGTGGTAGTTACGCAGACTGATTTTCCCCGCCAGCAACTGCTTGAACCGATACATCGCTGTCTCTGCCAGCGAACGCCGGTGATAGCCCGACATCTTCTTCCAGTGCGCCAACCCTTCCTTGCGCATTACCAGCACAGCCTCATTTTTTGGATGTCCCTTTTCTCATCGCCCATAGCCCAGCGTTTTTTCGAGGCGGGATACAGGCGGTTTTGGTCTGTGACAGCAGGTGCATAGCCAGACACCACTTGGTCAGAGTGGCGCTTGGTGTTTGCAAAAATGGTGTTGCCAGTCAATGACATCTGATGACGGTAGTGATTGCATTGCAGCACGCGTGGACGACTTTTCAGGCGACAACAGGTCTTGTTGGCGCACTCAGGACAGACGAAACCGTTCGGAAAACGCCAAGCGAGCAGTGCGTTTTCGCACTGAGCGTCAGCGCCATAGTCCTTGATAGACTCAAACAGGCTGTAGCCTTTCTGGAATTGGACTTTACTTTTGGCCATGATCTCGCCCCCCGATAGCTGTACGTAAGATCAGTATAGTTCGTGATGACTTCTAATCATGGGTAATCAGGATTTGGTATGAACATGCATTTACTGTATGCATATATTTCGCATCAAACCCGCATCGCTCAAATACCTCAATACGTTTTTTAATGAACAGTTCGCAGACCTTTAAATATGGAATGAAACATAATTGGTTACGTTAGTTTTTTCTCAAATGATCCAACAACTCATAATATGACTCATCACTAGAGCAAAGCGCATATTTATATTTCTCTTTAGTCTTCAGCAAAAAATCGGCATACACGTTTATCATCTCGCTCACAAAGGCACGATCAGCTTCATTTCCTTGATCTAAATCAATAGAGTGAATCGCGTTAAGCATCACAAAAAAGAAATAGTTCATTGAACCTTCGAGTACTCGCTGCAGGTGCCTCTCGCTGGTCGTCATGATGTACAATAAATAGTTATATTGCCTTTGCATCAATTCAATGATGTCATCATGGTTAATGGTTACTTTTTCCCACTCCCCTAACATCAAGTCAATCAATTTATTAAAAACCTCAAACCCCATGTGTTTTTCCAACTCAGTATAACCAATACTTAACGGGGTAAAAAAATCATGTCTAATATGAGCAATAATATTATCTTTACTACATGAAGGCGCTTCTATATTGATATCATCCAAGGCTAAAGGTATTGCACCTTCAACTTTCGCCCCATCCGTAACATTATAACAACAAACATCTATAGCCATACAAAGCAACGTTTCCATTTGCTTGATAGCCAGACCAAATATTGGGTTAGAAATGACCTCTCCCCCCAAATTTCCGGGTACAAGCAACTCTCCTGATGCAGTAACCGCATCCTTAAGCTTATCAATCACATTTCCATTCTCATCAAAATAGGAACTCAACCTAGAATGATGATGTTCTTTCGTGCGATAGCCGTTATCAATTCCAAACATATAGAGATTTTTAAAGCCCAATGTTACTGCATAACTCAGCCCGGTATTGCCAACATAGGGATTAACACAAGGTAAATAAGCAATATTATCGATCAATCCAAGGGTGGAAAGCAATATATGCATCGGTTCACAAGGCTTGAATCCTATTGCAGACTGTTCAAAATATGAGAAGCAGTCAGGATGCAGCACATCAACACCCAAAAATAGAATATCTCGTAAATAATCAGGCGCATTGAGAGTGGCTAAAAAATCAGCGGTACTTTTTGTTCTTTCTACTGCGACCAATATATCAGGCTTTATCCCAGCCTTGTACAACGCACTAACACTACTTCCACACGCGATGATTATCGCTTTTTGTTGATGCTCAACAATAAACGGCATCGCCTTGTCAAGGGAAGGACCATTCCCAACAATAAAAACTGGATATTGTGCTGCTTCATCAACAACTTTTTTATTTGCATGCAAAAAAGGGATTTTATTACTAATATTGGCATAACTATGGGAGAATGCCAATATATTGTCATCGAAGAAGCCCCAACCCAACCGTATAAGGTGGAATTTTTTTTCAACCTTTTTAATAAGGGTCGAAATTTTCTCTGATGGATAGTGCCAAAATGAACACACGCTGGTTGCCCAAAATGCCCCCCTCTTATTAATTGCAGTGTTTAAATCCTCAACTATATTATCTTCATCACTGCCCACAAAAATATGAACACCAAGGTTATTGTCATCAAGGTATTGCAATAACGGCGCCCAATCAAAAGTGAAAAGAGATGCATAAAACAAGTCTGTATCTGGCTCAACAATAAACAAGTTTTTTATTTTATGCCTTTCATAAAGATAACCCAATTGATAACCAAGACCGATCCCAAACATCAACATCATAGGGATAGACACGGGAAGGTTCTTGTTTAGGCTCAATAAGTCTCGCCGCTCATTAAATAAATCAATTACTTTATTCAGATATTCATCATGAATTTGATTAAAATAATTATCACTGGTTTTTAAATTCATTACACCAAGAGTGCTTTTGGATAAAACACTCTCAACTTGGGCTTTGGCCAATTCATAGGGTGAGTCACCATACAAAGCCTCATTGCTATCTGTCCAGAGTAAATTTGGCTCGCCATTTTCATTACAAAAAAAGCGGAATGGACGCATTGGCACATAATCTTTTAACTCAGCATGGAGATGAGGGAAAAACATCTCAAAGGCAGCCATGTTTGCATTAAAACGCGAAGGGAGAGTGACAAGCATCGCTTTTTCCTGCTCACTTTGCATAGCCAGCCTGGAAAGCTCATGTTCTGCTTCGATTAAATGTTTATCACTCATTATTTTGCTTCCTGAAGTCGTATGTCTTTCTTACCTTGCTCACAGTCATTAAAGACTGTAGCTCAGCCTTGGTCTCTTGATGATATGTATTAAGGGTTGCTCTGAGTAATGACTCTTCTTCATGAAGCAACGCCATATCGCTCGATAATGACTGTAATTTCATGAGATTGAGGTCACTTTCCATCAAAAAGTTCAAACGAATGTCCATGAGCGCTTCTGCCTTAACAAAATCATCCTTTAAAAGAGCATCACGAATAGCAGAAGTTAATTCTATCAGATATTGAATTGACATTATGAGCCTTTCATCTTTGATAGCGCAGCACTCTTTTCTTCAAATGGAATACCGTCCCAACCTGACTTGACAGTAATCATCAACTTGGCCACCTCATCGACCGCCGCTACGTCCATATCTTTACTTGCATCCAGAAGGCGCTCTTTCATATAGTCGTACAACATCGCAAGCTGTTCTGGAACTTCGCCATAGCTCATATCCAAAGAGTCTTGCAGACCATTGATAATGGCCATAGATTTGGAGATAGTTATAGATTTCCCTTCAAAGTCACGTCTCTCTATTGACCCTTTTGCCTGCGCTAAACGCTCAAGACACACTTGCATCATTAACTGGATCACCCTGTGTGGATCGGCGACGGCCAGCTCCGCTTGCAAATTCATCGTGGTATAGGCTTTAAGGCTTTTCTTATACATGTGTTCATTCCATCTTGACTAATCAAAAGAAGTTATTTATTCCCTATTTAGTATTCAGCGTATTGAGATAAGAGGCTGATTTGTTCAGCTTGGCCAGCAAAGTATCCAAACTACCATAGCGAATTCGTAATGCTTCTTCATACTTGGCCATCTGAGTGGTGGTATCGGCTTTCTTACGCGAAACTTCACGCAACTGCGAATTTAACCCATCCTCCCTTTTGGATAGAAGTCCACCACTTTTTGAATAAACATCCAGCTGTCCAGCCAATTTATTTGCTAAACCGTCATCACCACTAAACAACGCCACCACTTGTTCATAATTTTTGCTTAGTGCATCATTAAATTTTTTGTCATCAAGCGACAGGACTCCATTTTTGTCCATCTTGACACCCATCTGAAAAATGGTTGACAGCTCACTGGAAATACTTGATTTTTCGGTTATTGTACTGCTCATGAGATTGACGACTGTACGCGGCATCGAGTCTCCGGCCAGGGCACCACCATCATCTTTCTGTTCACCCTTTACGACAGTGTTGCGTTTACCCAACTCGTTAGACTTGCTGACCAACGCGTTATAGCCATCAATAAAACTTTTGATAATCTCTTTAATGCCATCCTTGTCCGTGGATATATTCACCTTGTTGGACTTTGGGTTATTAACGCTGTCCTTATCCGACGTCCGCAGAACCGTAATTTTTAGCCCCATGATGGTATCATCAAAGGTATTCGTATCGCTGCTAAGTGTGTTACCGTCAACATCGATTTGGGCACTGCCTGCTGACTGGGTCTTGCCAGCAGTCAGAGAGGATGCAAAACCCGACAACTCCCCTGTCGACCCGCTTATCGTCATATCCTTGCCGTCACCACTGATACCGGAATCCATGATGAGTTTCACCTTGCCATCCGAAGTTTTGATGATGTTGGCACTCAAACCAAAATTGTCACCATCATTATTAATGCGTTTTCGAATATTCTCCAGATTGTCACCGGCTTTGACATCAACCGAGAAAGTTTTTGCTCCGGCACTAAACGTCAAAGTACCGTCTTGAGTCACCACAGGATCTGTCGCGGTGTTAAAAACCGCTGCAAACTTGCTGGTCGTCGCCAATTTATTGACTGTTATATTATATTGTCCATTTGATGTCCCCGTCTTGCTCTCCACCTTGAGTACAGGGTTATCCTTATCTTGGGTCACAGAAATCATGCGTTTGTTAAAAGCATCACTCTTTGTCATCCCTTTGAGCGTGGTCACATAAGATCCGATCGCAGACTTAAGCTGACCAATCCCAGATAAAGAGACTTTGGCGAACGTCTCTTTTTTGATTAGTGGCTGCTCCAACTGGGTCTTTTTGGCTGCAACACTGGCTTTGATGATCGATTCCAAATCGATCCCGGAAGCTGCGCCGGCTGAAGTGATACTCGCCATATTGATTTTCCTCCCCCGCTAAACTCAAATCTGGTTATCCAGCAATAGTCCGCTACGAGAGCCCAAATTACCATCGGTCTCACGCAATGACTGAAGACGTTTACTGATGGAGAGCAACTCTTCACTCGGGATCTGGCGGATCACAGCACGCGTATCCGCATCCATCACTCTAATGACCACCTTATCCAAGTCCCGCTCAACACTAAAGCTAACTGTCCATCCTTGTAATTGGCTGAATTCCTGCAATTTTTGTACCTCATTTTCCACATCGATGGGGGGCTGGTTGGATCGATGACTTGCATGATCCACTCTGTCTCCATCTCGGATCGAGGCTCCCGCTGTCACCTGCTGCTCTTCGGGCACACCAGAAAGCAAAGGAGCGGCCTGCTGGCCGCTCTTGCTATTGGACTGAAGAGAAGAAGGAGTGACCGATGACGGGTTTCCTATTTCGCTTGTCATATTGCCCCTCCTCTCTTATATCATTGCTCACTCTTAGCCCAGCAGGGATAAGGCTGATTGAGGTCTCTGGTTGGCTTGGGCCAAGATACTGGATGCAGCCTGTTGCAAGATATTTTGCTTGGTCATGTTGGCGGTTTCAACGGCAAAGTCGGCATCACGCACCCGTGAACGTGCTGCGCTCAGGTTTTCAGCTACGTTGGACTGGTTGCGAATAGTGGAGTCAAAACGGTTCTGCACCGCACCCAGCTCTGCACGCTTGCTGTCCACCGCCTTGATCATATAGTCAAGGTTCGCCATCGACAGCTGCGCAGTACTCGCCGCAGTGATGCTCTTCACCATACTAGCCTTCAAGGCGGTACCAGCTGTCAGGCTGACCTTGTAGGGCTCTTTAGACAAACTGGTCGCCGTATTCTTGACTATTTTGGCAGTGCCTTTAGTCGCGCTGGCAATACCGCTGATGGTAAAAGCCGATGACATTTTGAAGGTGATGGTCTGGGAGGCATCCGCTCCCACCTGGAAGGATCCGGTGTATTTGCCATCGAGCAACTTCTGGCCACCAAACGTGGTGTCGTTCGATATACGGTCGATCTCGGTTTTGAGCTGATCGTATTCCTGTTGCAGAGCGGTGCGGTCATCAGAGTTATTAGATCCGTTAGAAGACTGCTGAGCCAGGGTGCGCATGCGCTGCAACATGCCAGAGACTTCGTCCATCGCCCCTTCGGCGGTCTGCGCAACCGAGATACCATCGTTGGCATTACGGTTACCCTGATCCAAACCATTGATCTGGGAGGTCAAACGGTTGGAGATCTGCAAACCGGCAGCGTCATCTTTCGCACTGTTGATCCGCAAACCAGAAGCGAGCCTGGTATAGGATGTGTCCAGAGACTTGTTGGTCCCCATCAGGTTACGCTGGGCGTTCAGTGATGAGGTATTGGTGTTAATGTACATGGCCATAATAAATTCTCCCGAAGAACATGCGACTGCAGGTTGCGTCGTCAAAACAGCACGACGGCCCACCGTTCGAAGAGCAGGTTGAACATGCCTGTCTCTTCTGGCGGGTGTCTGTTTGAACGAACAGGTCACCCGCAGTAGTGCAAACGTTGGATTCCGAACACCCCTCGATTGCTTCACTTTATTTAACGGCAGCGCAGAGACAAGCTTTAGGAAAATTGTTGCCTAAAGCGGCAAGTTTTCTCCGGTAGGCGGCAATAGGGCAAGGAGACTGAACGACGTAGCCAAGCAGCGAACATCAGACAATGCCTGACTTTACGAAATAGAATGTATTGGCATGGTTCATGCTTAGAACAGACAGAGTGACGTCAATTTGGCGACACAATAAAAAGAGGCCGGTAAACCGGCCTAAAGATGAGCATATGCTCAGGAGAATATGACCAAGGGTGACAGAACTGAACAGCTGGACAACACTTGGCATTACTAGTAGAGAATTATATCTCTCCCGATAGAACAGAGTGCGACCCGAACACCCCTTTGTTCCATCTCTTGACCAGGGCGGCCTGAACAACCGCCCTGTTTTCTTTTATTAGCCCTGTAACAGTGACAGAGCAGACTGCGGACGTTGGTTGGACTGCGACAAGATACTGGATGCGGCCTGTTGCAGAATGTTCTGTTTGGTCATGTTGGCCGTTTCCACCGCAAAGTCAGCATCACGGATCCGTGAACGAGCGGCACTGACGTTTTCCGATACGTTGGACTGGTTGCGAATGGTGGAGTCAAAGCGGTTCTGTACTGCACCCAACTCGGCACGCTTGCTGTCCACCGCCTTGATCATATAGTCAAGGTTGGCCATCGACAGTTGGGCGGTGCTCGCCGCCGTGATGCTCTTCACCATACTTGCCTTCAGGGCGGTACCAGCTGTCAGGCTGACCTTGTAGGGCTCTTTGGATAAACTTGTCGCCGTATTTTTGACGATCTTTGCACTATCTTTAGTCGCACTGGCAATGCCGCTGATGGTAAAGGCCGACGTCATCTTGAAGGTGATGGTTTGTGCTGCATCAGCACCGACCTGGAAGGAGCCAGTATATTTACCATCCAGCAACTTTTGACCACCAAAAGTCGTGTCTGCCGCAATACGGTTAATCTCGGTCTTAAGTTGATCATATTCTTGCTGCAAAGCGTTACGGTCATCGTTGTTATTAGAACCATTTGCTGATTGCTGCGCCAATGTGCGCATACGCTGCAACATACCGGTGACTTCATCCATCGCCCCTTCAGCAGTCTGGGCAACCGAGATACCATCGTTGGCGTTACGGTTACCCTGATCAAGACCATTGATCTGGGAGGTCAAACGGTTGGAAATTTGCAAACCAGCCGCATCATCCTTGGCGCTATTAATACGCAGACCGGAAGCCAGTCTGGTATAAGAGGAATCGAGCGACTTGTTCGCATTGGTCAAATTACGCTGAGCATTCAGCGAGGATACGTTGGTGTTAATATAAAGGCCCATGACTATTCTCCTAAGCTATTAAATTTACTCTTCTATTTGCTCAGGCTTTATTATTTTCTGTGCCTGATGCGTCTTATTTAACGGCCAGTTTTTCGATGTCTTTAGCATTTTTTTCAACGCTTCATCGCATTAACGCCGCTTACCTTATATATCGGCGAGTCGAGGGGAAACTTAAGGAAAAAATCGGGCCTAAACCTGTGATGGGACTCAACCTTCTAAAGCCCGCCAACGGCGGAGTGCTGCGGGCACGCACGAGCCTCACCCGGTTCATGCCGCGAGAAAAAATCCGTCCCGACTCTCAATTTTGTCGAGCACTGTTGGCGATTGGGCTCACCAGCCCCTAAAATCGCGACCCCATCAACAATTTGGCGTGAGTTGTTCTCCATGCAGACACTGGTTGAGCAGATTGTTTACATCAGCGACATGTTTGGTACTGCGGTATTCGCGTTTTCAGGGGTATTGGTGGCTGGCCGACTCAGAATGGACGGGTTTGGCGTCATGGTTTTGGCGGCGGTCACTGCCATCGGCGGCGGCACCATCCGTGATATGATCCTGGGAGCCACCCCCGTGTTCTGGGTGCGCGATCCCCTCTATATCTGGGTCGTCATTACGACGGCGCTGATCGGTATGTGGATGGTCAAGCTGCCCCGCAGGATGCCCTGGTATGTGCTGCCGGTGGCAGATGCCTTCGGGCTAGCCCTCTTTACCGTTATCGGTGCCCAGAAGGCCCTCAACTTCGGCACCCCGGGGCTGATTGCCGTGATCATGGGCACCATGACCGGGGTAGCCGGTGGCATGATCCGCGATGTACTGGCGCGGGAAGTGCCCATGGTGCTGCAAAAAGAGATATATGCCACCGCCTGTATCCTCGGCGGCATTCTCTATACCCTGGCGCTGGAGGCAAACATGGACAGGGTAACGGCCATGCTCATCTGCATGACGGCCGTGTTTGGCCTGCGGGTAGCTGCTATCTACTGGCATCTGTCGCTGCCCACCTTCTCGCTGCAACGCAATTGAGAGCAGGCCCACAGCGCCATCATGTCGCTGTGGGCCACGCGTTGAACCAAATAGGCTTTTCTGTTGTCATAGAAACAGTCGTTGTTAGCCGGAACTTCTCATGCGCAAAATTGGTATGCTTACCACTCTCCTCCTGGCGAACGTGACGGCAGCCCACGCCGAAGCTCAAGTAGTGTTTGGTCGACTGGCCTCGGCGCCGGTGCAGCAGTTCAACCAGCAGATACGCCAGGCAAGCCATCAACAGCAAAACTGGGTTAATGACTACCGTGAGGTAGCTCTGCGATTCGTCGGTCATGGTGACACGCCCAGTCGCATCCATGCCCAGCAACTGGACAATGATCTGGTGCTCTCGGTCGCCCTCGACGGCAGCAAGAGTGACATGATCTACATCCTGACCCTCTATCGCAGCGACAACCTGTGGCAAATGCGGGAGGCGGAAATGGGCTGGCGTTGCCAGGGGCAAGACTCCTTCACCCCGGTCCCCTGCCCCTGATGGTCATCACTCACTCCGTGAAATAAAAAAATCCGGCACATTGGCCTAATGCCAGTCAGTTAAGCCTGACTGGCATTGTTTTTATTGGCTTTTTTCACACTATACCTCTGTGGCCTTGGCTTCACGCAGCGGGGGCAACTTCGCTCCCTTCGTTCCGGCAACACAAACTGCCCCGCCTGCTTATCCAGCTCCGCCACCCGCTTCGGGATACTCCCCGGTGACAGGTACGGCATGCAGCTCAGTTCATGGATGAGATAGACCGACGCCATGTGAAAACTCAGCTGGCTCGCCGTGTATCCCTTCAAACTCGCCGCCATCTTTACCATCTGGCTGCGCAGCAGGTTGTACGCCAGCAGTACGCCCCACAGCTCTTGCCGTATCCCCACCGCCTTCTTGCTGCGCAGGGTCAGCCGGTGTTGTTGCAGGCTGTGCTTCATCTCCCGATAGCCCAACTCGATTTCCCAGCGCTGGCTGTAGAGCTCGACGATGTCGGCTCCCGGGAAGCGCATCGGGTCGACCATTGAGGTCAATACTTGGCGCGCCTTGCCATTGATGTGTCGGGTCAGCAAGCGGGCTTCCACCGTGTCAGGCAGGTGCGGCCACTTCTTGCGTGCCTGTGGGCTGGTTTTCAGCAAGACAAGTGCATCCTGGCGCCCCAGTTTGCGCACCACTTCGAATTGGGTGCCCTTTTTGAGCGGCAGCAACCAGTGCCGCTCAACGCCCGCTGTCTGCCATGCGTGGAGCAGGCCGAGGGAGTAAAACCCCTTGTCGAACAGGGTGAGCGAGTGGTCCGGTGTGCGCGATGAGTTGCTCGGCCAGTACCATCTCGTTGACGGCGCAGCTCTCCATGACTGCTTGTACAAGCAGGTGGCTGGTCAGCTCCATCTGACAGAGCATGCGTACCTGCGGATAGGCGGTTTCGCCCTGCCGGGTGCCGGGCTTGGCAAAGGCGGCGGCATTGTCCGGGGTATCGGGCGTGCGCCACATCACGCCATCGACAGCGAGCAGTTGCAGCCCGGCCCAACCGGGGTGGTTGGCCTGCTGGTGTCAGAGAGAAGCGGTCTCGTGAAACAGCCGTTCTATGCTCTTGTCCCCCAGTTTTTGGCGAGCTTGGAGGAAAGCGCTGGGGGCGACAAAGGGGCGGTCCCCGGGCAACAGGATATCGAGCTGATTGACCAGCTGGGTCATGGGGACGTGGCGGAAGATGGCCATGCCGATGATGGCCCAGACCAGACGCTCCATGGGCATACGGCGACGACGCAGGGTCGCGACATCCTCTTTGGCTAGCAGAGTCGTGATGAGCTCGGGAGGAATGAGGTCGGAGAGTGACTCAAACTGAGCGGCATTGCTGGCGTGGAGGAAATCGAGAGCTTGAGCGATACGCATAAAAAATCCGAAACCAATCAACAGGTTTCGGATTTTCACACATCAGAAGGATCGGTCAATGGATCCTTAACTGATCGGCATTAGGCACATTGGCCGGATTTTTTATGGGCAGTGCAGACCGCTAATTACGGGCGGTACACCTTCACGTTGTCAAAACCCTTCTCTTTCAGATAGAGCGCCTGCAGCTTGCTCATCACGCCGCGATCGCAGTAGAGCAGATAGGTCTTCTCCTTGGGCAGATCGCCAAAGGCGGTGGCCAGCTTGAAGAAGGGGATATGCATGACCTCACGCCCTTCCACTAGCAACGGCTTCTCGTCATGCTCGTCCATGGAGCGGATATCGAGGATCACCTCGTTGTCAGCGGTCTCGGCGGTGGTTTCCACTTCCTGTACCTCGGCGGCGGTCTCTTCACCGATGCGACGAATGTCGAGGTAACGGGCTTCAGCCACCACTTTGTCCAGAATGGCGAAGTCGAAGTTTTCCTCTTCCGCCTCGATACGGGAGAGCTCGGCCTTCACGGTCGGCTTCTTGGAGATAACACCGCAATACTCCGGCATGGTCTCGGCAAACTCCAGGGTACCGATGCGGCGGGCTTCGCTGATGATGTCCGGCTTGTCCCAGGTGATGAGCGGGCGCAGGATCACCTTGTCGGTCACCCGGTCGATGACGTTCAGGTTGGTGAGAGTCTGGCTGGAGACCTGACCCACGCACTCGCCGGTCACCAGCGCCGGGATCTGGAACTCGTCGGCCACCTTGGCGGCGGCGCGCATCATCATCCGCTTGAGCACCACGCCCATCTGACCGTTGTCGATCTTCTCGAGGATCTCGGCGACCACCGGCTCGAAGTCCACAGCGGTGAAACGCACCCGGTGGGAAGAGCCGAAGCGGTTCCACAGGTGATAGGCCACCTGCTTGACGCCGATCTCGTGAGCGGCACCGCCCAGATTGAAGAAGCAGTAGTGCACCCGGCAGCCGCGTTTGATGAACTGGAAGGAGGCCACACCGGAGTCAAAACCGCCGGAGATCAGACTCAGCACATCTTCCTGAGTGGCGATGGGCATGCCGCTCAGGCCCTGATGGATGGCGCTGACGATGAAGAGCTCTTCGCCGTCGATCTCGAGGTTGATCTTCACATCCGGGTTCTTGAGACGCACGCCGTTGCTCACGCAATGCTGGTTCAGACCACCGCCCACGTAGCGCTCCACTTCGAGGGAGGAGAACTCGTGCTTGCCGTGGCGCTTGGCGCGCACACAGAAGGTTTTCCCCTCGAGCTGATCACCCCACACGGCTTTCACCTGCTCGAAGATATCGTGCAGGTCGGTAAACTTGCTGGCTTGCACCTCGAGGAAAGCCTGAATGCCCGGAATACAGGCCAAAGCTTCGATAGCCTGTTCACGGAACTGGTCATTACGGGAGCTCACAATCAGCTTGTCCCAATCCATCCGTACGCGGGCATCGTCGTCGAAGCGGCGCAGGACATTGCGGATATTGCCCTGCAGGATCTTGATAAAGCGCTGGCGAACCGACTTGCTCTTGATGGTGATTTCCGGGAACAGCTTGATAATAAACTTCATGGTAATGACTCGGGTGACCTTGATTTAAGGGCGCGAATTATATCAGAACTTTGTGGCCAGCGCCTACTGGATGAGCGTTTGCTCACATTCCCCTACGCAATGTTTGCCGCGCGGCAGCAATCTTGCGTATATTCCCGACCCTGCGCCTCGCCAGATTTTTGACAACAGATTGATCCGATGAAGACCTATATCTACTACCCCGGCATGGAGGTACGCGACGAGCTCTGGCTCAAATTTGCCCTGCTCTATCTGGAGCGGCTCGCCTTCGTCTTCACCGTCAGCGAAAAGAGCGGCCTCACCGCCCTGCTCGATACCCTTCAACAGCAGACCGATCTGCTGGCCGAGCGGCCCGATGCCGCCTTCTTTGCCGCCATTACCCCGCAACTTGAGAGCCAGATCAGCGGCCTGGTGGCCCCCGATTTCGTCCGCCACAAGGTGTTTGGCAACAAGGAGCTGATTGGTCGCTGGCGTCAGGAGGCCAACCACGACTGCTTCTGCCCGGATCAGGCGGGGCTGGAGCGGCTGCACGGCTTTTGCCTGACTCAGGGCTTTGCGACCCGGGATGAAGGGGGGATCAGAATGGCGCGGCGCTTTGCCAACCTGCTCTCCATGCGCCTTGCCCGTGAGTGGGCACTCGCCAATGACGAGGCGCTCATTACCGATCACGACTATCTGGACCGCCTGCTCCACCTGCTCGAATCCCGCTACCACAATCGCGGCGGCCAGGATTGCTTCCACCTCGAGATCCCGTTGCAAGTGCCCACTCACCTGGCCGATATTCCGTTTGCAGAGCTTATTGCCCTGCGCGGGCGCAGCGGCTTTCGCCAACAGCTGGCCGAATTTCATCTGGCCATCGACAACCTGCTCGCCATGCTGGGTAGCGGCTATGCCGACCCGGCGGCCCTGACCCGCTTTGAGCAGGCTCAGCAAGGGCTCAATCAACTGCTAGGGCCCGAGACCCTCAGCATGCCACTCACCACCCTGGTCAGCACCAGCCTGCCCGCCGTGGCGATGCTCCACCAGTTAAAGGCGAGCCATCCCGAAAGCGACCTCATCTTCCATCCCATCAAGAAGAGCCATTTTCACCAGCGCAAGAGCCAGCACTTCTTCACCCGACTCGGTCATCTGCGCCAACCGGGCTGAACCGGCGGAATGAAAAAGGGGTTGGCGCCTGCCAACCCCTTTCGCTTTCTGCGGCCTACCAATCATCACCCCGGTGATTGGCCCGCTCTTGTGCGTCACGGCGCGCTTCCATCGCCCTGTCACGGCGGATATTGGCAGGGGTACAGGCAAACTGTTTCTGATAACAACGCGTAAAACTCTCGGAAGCAGGCTCGAAAGGTGAATAGAACCCGGTACGCTCAGGATAAACATGGTGATCACCATGATTGGTTGTGGCACAACCCGAACTCATCAGCACCAGCAAGGGACACAGAACACGCAGCAAAAGAGAACTCCCGATTGGATTTGAATGAATTCGTAATTATTCACAAATTAATTCATCCAATCAAATATTGATGCATTTCAAATGGTTAATTACATTCGCCTCAATGGCTGTCGGCAAAACGCTCAACGGGTGATGGTGCCTGCATCACTGTCAGGATGCACCACGCGAAACTCGATGCGATCGCTGTTGCCCGCTTCATCCACCACCACCAGCTGATAACGACCCGCCACGCTCAACACCTGATCCCCGTCCCAGCGCAGCCGCTGGCCATTGAGAAACCAGGCCGGCTTGCCGACACCGCCCAGCACCTTGGGCTGCAACCGGTAGCGCTGGCTGCGGATAAGGTTGCCCTCCCCCAGCGCCACGATGCGAATGGGGGCCTGCAGCTCGGCGCTCTGCGCCTCCCCAGCACAACCACTTGCAAGCAGCACCTGTCGTCGCTCGCCGGGCGTTCGCCACGGCTCCAGCGACAATGGCCAGAGCGCCCGGAAGCCAGATTGCGCCGCATCCTGGCAGCGGGCCAGGGTCGGCTTGCCTTCGGCAGTGAGTGCAACTTGGCGCAGCGGCGAGGGCCAGTCCATGGGGTCCGGCAAGGTGGGAGGATCGCGCCCTTCCAATAACCAGGCGCTCTGGCGCTGCAAACAGGCTTCAGGCAGGGTCGAGCTCACTTTGCGCCCCAGCGGCCAGCAGACCTCGGCCTCGCTCACCGTGTTGGGCTGTGCCGGCAGAGGGCTGTTGTCCGAGAGCCGAGAGTAGACCGACAGCAGCAGCGGCACCGCCGCGCTCTGGCCGTAAAAGCCGGGCATGGGGGTACCATCCGGGCGCCCCAACCAGACGCCGATGGTCCAGCGACCAGAGACCCCCATCGCCCAGCTGTCGCGATAGCCATAGCTGGTGCCGGTCTTCCAGGCCAGCCTGTTGACCCGGCCGGTCGCCTCGCTGGCAAAGGGTTGGTCCGCCCGTCCCTGCGCGCTCAATATTTGCCAGATGATCCAGGCCGCTCCCGGGCTCAGCAAGGGGCGTGACACCGCCTGCTGCCCCGCCAGCCAGACCGGCATCGCCACCTGCCCCTGCCGGGTCAGCGCGCTGTAGAGCGCCACCAGCTGCTCGAGCCGAATGCCCGCCGCCCCCAGCGCGATGGCCGGATTGGGTTTGTCGGAAAGGGCCAGCCGCACCCCGGCATTGTCGAGGCGGCTGACCAGCTTGTCGGCCCCAAGCGCCTCCAGCACCTGCACCGCTGGCACGTTGAGGGATTGCTGCAGAGCCTGGGTCAGGGTCACCGGCCCCTGAAAGGCACCGGAAAAGTTGGCGGGGCGATAATCGGAGCCCAGCCTTGGCGCGTCGGAGAGCAGGGAGGCCGAGTGCACCAACCCTTCGTCCATCGCCAGACCGTAGATAAAGGGCTTGAGGGTAGAGCCGGGGGAGCGGATCGCCTGCACCATGTCGAGATAACCGTGGCGGCGCAAATTGCCATACTCGGCGCTGCCCACATAGGCGCGCACCGCCATGGTTTTGTTGTCTACCAGCAGAAGGGCGGCGGAGGTCTGCTCGGGGAAACGGCGAATGTAGCTCGCCACCAGTCCCTCCAGCCAGCGCTGCAGATCGCCATCGATGGTGGTGTGCACCAGCGCCCCGGCCTGATGGTCGGCGGCGAGACGGGCAAACAGCGGCGCCTCCATCGGCGTGAAGTGACCGCGGGCCAGCACCGGTTCGATGCGTCCCTCCAACCACACCTGCTCGGGCCAGACGCCCTGCGCTACCAGCCGCAGCATCACCTTGTCACGGGCGGTGCGGGCCCGCTCGGGATGCCGGTCCGGCCGGTTGCGGCTGGGAGCCTGCGGCAGCACCGCCAACAGCGCTGCCTCGGCATAGGTCAGCTTGGCCGCACTCTTGCCAAGGTAGGCAAAACTTGCGGCCTGCACCCCCTCCAGATTGCCACCAAAGGGCGCCCGGTTCAGATAGACGGTAAGCAAGGTGCGCTTGTCATAGTGCCACTCCAGCTGCAGCGCACGCGCCATCTGGCGCAGCTTGCCGGGCACGCTCCTGTGGTAGGGCTCGATAAGACGCGCCACCTGCATGGTGAGGGTCGAGCCGCCCGATACAGCCCGCCCGTAACGCAGCCACTGCCAGACCCCGCGCACCATGGCCACCGGATTGACCCCGGGATGACGCCAGAAGTAGCGATCCTCGTAGCCGAGCAGCGCCTCGATATAGCGGGGGGAGACCTGCTCCAGGGTCACGGGGTAGCGCCACACGCCGCTGGTATCGGCAAAGGCGCGCAGCGGTCGCCCTTTCATGTCGAGCACCACCCGCGCGTAGGCGGGGTCGAGTGGCGGCGGCGGGATAATCCGATCCAGCGCCAGCAATGACAGGAGCAGTGCTACAACTCCCAGCACCGAAAAGCGCAGCCAGCGAGGCAGACCGCCAAGCCAGCGCCAGCCTGCGCGGCCACTGCGACCCAGGCTCAGCCAACCACGCTGCCAAAAAGTGAGCGGGCGAACCCGCTCAAGGGAGGGTTTGTTACTCAGAGATACGCACCTCGTGGATATCCTCACCCACAGCCCGCAGCTCGGGCCGGTACATATCCTCCACCTGGGTCGGCGGCACCTGATAGCGACCCGGCGTCACCGCCCGCATCAGGTAGACCAGCTGCTGGTTGCTCCCCTCACTCAGATCCAGCGCTGCCGTGTAGCGGTCGTCGCGAAACTCCTGATGCTTGAGATAGTCGTTCCACTCGCTCTGCCACGCCGGTTTCCCCTCGATGGAGAGCTCTTCCAGCTTGATGCTGTTGCCAAGGGCCGGGTTCTCCAGCTCGAAGCCGGCGGGCACCATCTCCACCAGCAGGGCATCGGGCACCGCCGATTCACTGCTGACATTGAGCCGCACCACCACCAGATCCCCCACCTTCACCTTGGCGGGCTCAAACGGCTGACCGTCGCTGTTGAACCAGCTGCGGGTCACGCTTATCCCCTGACTCAACCGGGTAGGAGCCTGTTCGGGGTAACCGACCAGAGTGCGCTGTACATAGAGGGATCCCTTGCCCTCGTTGGTGATGGCACTCGCCGCCAGTGCCTCGGGGGCACCCTGCTGTAGCGGAGCCGAACCGCTCAGGGATCCACTGTCAAGAGAGGAAGTTACCCTGGCCTGCCAGTCGACGGCCGGATCGAAGCGGGCCAGTCGCAGCAAGGCGAGCCGCTCCTGAGTGCTGAGCCACTGACGATGAGCCAGGGTATCGGCCACCTTGGCGCTGAGATCAGGCAAGCGCTCCGCAGCCAGCTTGTGCTGACGCAGCAAGGAGAGCTCGAGGGCCTGATCGCGCAGCGGCGAGCCGTAATCACCCAGATAGTCGTCACCGCGCTCGGTCGCCAATGCCCGGCTTAGGGCCTTGGCGGCGTTCTGCTCATCCCCCATGGCCGAGAGGGCCAGCGAGAGGTGGAGCAGCGGCAAACCTGAGCGGGCGTGATCGGCCTGCTGCTCCCAGATAAGCCGCAGAGTAGCGAGCGGCGCCTTGCCCACCCGGGCCAGCACATAGGCGCTGTAAGCCTGATAGGCCAGCCGGCTGTGCTCGGGGGCACTGCTCCAGCGCTCGCCGTACTGGCTGTCGGTGAGATAGCTCTGCAGCCGGTTCAGCGCCTGATTGAGCATTGCCTCCGGCACGGCGTCGCCCGCCTCCTTGCGCGCCAGCAGGTAGTCGGCGGCATAGGCGGTGAGCCACTGCTCCTCGTCGGAGCGACCATCCCACAGACCAAAGCCGCCGCTTGGCAGTTGCAACCGCTGCAGCCGTTGCAGCAGGGCGCGTTGCACATCCGCCTCGCTCGCCGCTTTCTTGCCCTCTGCGGGTTTGCTCCAGGCGGCCCGCTCATCGGCCGTGGTCAACAGATAGGGCCAGGCACGAGACAGGGTCTGCTCCAGACAGGCGTAGGGGTAGTCAACCAGCGTCTGCCACTGGGCTGCCGGATCCCAAGGCGGGGTGCCGGAGAGGCTGAGCAGCCCCTGCAGGTTGGCGCGATCCAGCCCGGTCAGCTCGGCTGGCGCAAAGCTCATCTGCTGGCCGGGGGACAGCATCTGGTAGCGCTGGCGAGTCTCGGCAGGCCAGGGGGAGCGCAGTGGCAAAGTCCAGTCACGGCTGATGGCAAAATCCTTGCCGCTGGCCGCCAACTGCAGGCTCGCCACGCCGCTCGCCCCGGTCACGGTGAGCGGCAGGGTCAACCACTGCTCCTCGCCATTTTTAAGGGAAAGGGTGCCGGGCAGCTCGCCATTTGCCTTGAGTCCGCCGTTGAGAGTCCAGACAAGGGAGAGGGTCTGATCCTCGCCACTCATGTTGCGCAGCTGCACCAGCGCCCGGGTCTCATCCCCTCTGGCGCCAAAGCGTGGCCAGCCAATCTCGGCCACCAGGGGCGCCACCACCTTGACGGCACGCTCGGACTCCCCGACTTGCTGTTCGTTCCAGGCCAGCGCCATCAGCGCCAGTTCGCCGTTGAAGTTGGGCAAGTCGAGCGGGATCACCGCCTTGCCGCTCTCATCAAAACTCACCTCGCCGCTCCAGAGCGCGGCTATCTCGACCCGGCTCTCCAGCGCACCGCCCTTTTTCAGCGGCGCCCGATCGCCGCCGTAGTTGAGACGGGCCAGCTTGCCATCCTGCGGCGGGATCACCTGGCCGTAGTTGTCGAACAAATCTTGGGAGAAGCGCTTGCGACCAAAGAAGATCTCGAACGGGTCGAGGGGCTGGTAGTCGCTGATATTGAGCACGCCCCGATCCACCGCCGCCAGCACCACCCGCCCCTGACTGTTGGGGGTGGAGGTGGCGGTCACTTCCAGTCGAGTGAGCGGCACCGCTTTATCAGGTGCGCTCAGGGTAAGCGGCAGACGGCGCGCTTCCCGGTCCAGCGTGAGCGGCACCAGACCGACCGAGCGCAGGCTCTGCACACTCTTTTGGCTCACCGGCTTTGAGTCACTGTCTGGCGCGGCGATCTGGGCCGAGATATGCAGATCATGACGCTGCCACTCGGGGCTGACCGGGATCTCGAACTCACCGCGGGCATCCTTGGCATCGCCGCCGGCACCCTTGAGCTCGATACGCTGCCACCAGCGCAGGCCGTCGCCATCCTCCACCATCAGCAAGCCCTTGCCGGGGCGCGGGGCCACCAGCGTCACTTTGGCCTTGTCGCCCGCCAGATAGGCGCGCTTGTCGAGGGTGATGGCAATCTTGTCAGGCCGCGCCTGCTCGCCACCGCCGCCCCAGGCGTAACTGCCTATCTCCACCCGCAGGCTGGATTGATGGCCCTGACTGTTCTCCACCTCCAATCGATACCAGCCCGCCGCCAGTTGCAGCGTGAGCGGGGTCGGCCCCTTGCCATCCAGCTGCAGGGTCTGCTCCTGCTCCAGATAGGGCTGGCTGTTGAACTCGTACTTCCACCCCTCGCCATCGGCGTAGTGCCAGTAGTAGTCGCGGTATTCGTTGATGAGGCGCACCTTCACCGCCCCCGCCACCGGCTGGCCTTGCTCATCGAGGTTGAGGATCTGGAAGGGGAGCGGCTTGCCCCCCTCTACCCGATCCGCCACAAAATCGGCCTTGAGCGCCGGCCACTGGCTGCCCGCGGGCCAGCCATACTGGGTGCGGCTGCGATTGACAGCGCGGCCACCGGGCTCGGAGAGCGACACCCGATAGGCCACCTCCAGCGGCCCGAGGGCACGCACCCCATCGAGCTCATCAGCAAGCGAAAACGTCCCCTTCCCCTGCGCATCGAGGGTGAGACTCCGCACCTCGAGATCCTTGGCCTGCTCGGCGAGCAGCACATCCCCCAGGGTGAACTCCTGCCACTGGGTAAAGGGCATGGTGGCACGGCTGATTTTCACCTCAGCCTTGGCCTTGGTGGCACTGGCTGGCGCGCCGTAGAGATAGTCCCCTTGCAGTGGCAGGGTGAGGGCTACGCCCAGACTCGTCACTTCCCCATCCTGCCCCTTGCCGAGCTGCAGTTTCAGCCGCTCCGGCAAGAACTCTTCCACCAGAAAAGGCCACTCGAAGCGGCTGCCAGCGGCGGTCTTGAGGTTGATGGTCCAGCGCCCGAGCGGCGCATCATCCGGTAGACGCAGGCCGTAGTGGGCCGCGCCCAAATTGTCCGGCAGCAGCCGTTTCTGTTCGAGCAGCTGGCCGTCCGGCTGCTTCACCTCCAGCTCCACCGCCATCCCCGGCAGCAGCTGGCCATCTTGGCCCTTGAGCAGGATCTCGCTGTCGAGCCGCTCGCCGGGGCGATAGAGATCGCGCCCACTGAACAGATAGAGCTGCTGGGCCTGCCAGGGCTGGGTGCCGAGATCGAAGGTGGAGAGATCGAGCGCAGCCCCATCGAGACGCAGCACCGCCAGATGGTTGCCCTGTTCGGCCAGCAGCAAGCGAGCCCCCTGCACCTGATCGAAACGGCGATGGCCCTGCGGATCGGTGGTTTGCACCTGCAGCCGGTTGCCTTTCTCGTCGAGCAGGGAGAGCTGCACATCCTTGAGCGGGTCGGCGCTGGCCAGGGAGCTCACGAACACCTCCAGCTGATCGCGGTAACGGCGGGCACTGAGCCCCATGTCGCTCACCGCAAAATAGGTGGTCTCCTTGCGCCAGTCGTAGTTGCCAAGGGGCGACATCACCGCAAAGTAGACGCCAGCCTCCGCCAGCTGTGGCTCCTTCACATTGATGAGGCGAGTCTCGCGCCGGTTGGCATCAAGCTCCAGGGCGTAGCGGCCGCTGAATACCCGCTTGGCCCGCTGGGTGATCTGCTCAAGCTCCCAGTTGCCCATGCCAGCACCGGGGCGATACTCGGCCAGAAAGCGGGGCAGATACTCGGCATCGACCCGGAAGAAATCGATATTGACCTCATCCACGTTGACCGCGCTGATGGGCAAGCGAAGTTCCTGACGCAGCGGCAATACCATGCCGCTGGCGGTAAACGAAGCCCCCGCCTCCAGCGGGCGGGTCTTGAGCGTCCAGCTCTGGGGCGATGGGCCCAACCCAGCCTTGAGGCTCACCTCATAGCTTTTGTCGGGCTGCACGTTCGGGAAATAGAGGGTGCGACCATCGTCGGCCAGGATCCACTCCCCCTGCACCTGCTTGCCCCCTTCATTGACAGAGAGCCAGCTCTGCCAATTGGCCTTGGGCGCCAAGGGGCCAGAGAAGACCAGCGCCAGCGCCGGCGCATCGCGATATTGACGGGCATTGGCCTGCACTACAGAAGTTGGCGCCCCGGCCTCCTGCTGCGCGGTGGATTCTGTGGTCGATATTTGGCTGGCGGGCTTGTCAGGGCCGCAACCAGACAGTAAACCGACCACTCCGCAAAGCAGCAGGGCCGAGCAGCGGCGGCGCAGAGCGCCGGTTTCAGCGGTAGAGCGGTGAGAAGCAGAGGGAGAGTCGAAGAGGCGCATAGGTTCCATCCCGAGTTGGAGCGCTGCAAACGCAGCGTGGCTGGAAACAGGATAAGGCATCCTGTTCACCCGACACAAAGCTCATTACCCGAATGGGCACAATTTCGCGCCCCTGCAGCACGAGAACCCCCTTGCCCACTGATCCAGTGCGGCAAGGGTTGTCATCTAGTCGTGGCTGGTCTCGTTTTTTGCTCCGCCTTTGAACCAGCGAAACAGGATGGCCATGACGGCCGCCAGAAACAGCACCAGCGAGGTAATCAGCAGGGCCCGGGTCAACAGTTCGCTGTGGTGGAGGAAGAAGGGAGTATTCATCGCCAGCTTGCCCACCAAACTGAGACAGAGCGCCCACATAAAGGCACTGGCAAAGCTGGCCACGCACATCCGCAGCACGCTCAGGCGGCCAATCCCCATCAGCATGGGAGTCAAGACCCGTACGAACGGGATAAAGCGGGAGGAGAACATCGCCAGAAAACCGTACTTTTTCAGCAGCCGGGTCGCCTTGGGCAGGCTGTCGGGTGGCAACATCCGCTCGATATGTTCCATAAAACGGGTGCGCTGCAGGGCACGCCCCTGCCAGTACGCCAGCACGGATCCCAGCCCCGCCGCCAGCGGCAGATAGATGAGCGTTACTTCCGTCCCGAGGACGCCCATGCCCACCAACCCGCCGGCCAGCAGCACCAGGCTGTCCCCCGGCAGGGGCAGGAAAACGAATGCGGACTCCAGCAGCAGTACCAGCATCAGGCAACTGATCAGCAGGGGTACCGCCTGCATCTGAACCAGGGCGTCAAAATCCTGATGCCAAATGGCCATCAGCATATCCAGCATGTCACTCTCCCTACTACACGGTTCATCATGAACGAGGCTGGGGTTATAGCACCCATCCCCTGAACAAAACGTTAATTTTGTCCGGCGCAGGAAATAAAGTGTGTCGAAATATTGCAGCAACGAGGGGAATGCAAGAAGGGCGAAAAGCAGAAACAAAAAGCCCCTCATCTTGCACGCACAAGGGAGAGGGGCAAACAGGCACAGAAATAAAACGGTTACTCGGCGGTGGCCATCTGCCAGGTTTTGAAGCCGCCGGAGAGATTCTTCACTTTGAAGCCGTGCTGGCTCAGCAGGCGGCAGGCGACATAGCCGCGCAGCCCGACCTGACAGCTGATCAGCAGCTCTTTCTCTTTGGGCAACTCATGGAGGCGACCACGCAGCTCGTCGAGGGGGATATGCAGCGCCCCCGGAATGCGGCCCAGCTTGTCGAGCTCGGGGCCATTGCGCACATCCACCACCAGCTGATGGGGGTTACGAGCCTCAACCTCGGCCACGTGGCAGAGCAGGGTGTCCCCCTTCAGATGGTTGCTTGCCACAAAGCCGGCCATGTTGATCACATCCTTGGCCGAGCCGAACGGCGGCGCATAGGTGAGCTCCAGATCCTGCAGGTCAAACACGGTGAGACCGGCGCGCTGGGCCACCGCCAGCACGTCGATGCGCTTGTCGATGCCATCCTTGCCGATGGCCTGGGCACCGTAAATCTTGCCATCCGGGGCAAACAGCAGCTTGAGGCTGACCGGATGGGCGCCGGGGTAGTAACCGGCGTGGCTGCCCGGGTGGACATAAACCTTCTCGAACGGCAATCCCAGTTGCACCAGTCGCTTCTCGTTCAGCCCCGTGCTGGCCACCGCCAGATCGAACAGCTTGCAGATGGCGGTCCCTTGGGTCTTCTTGTAGGTTTCGCTTCGGCCCAGCATATTGTCGGCGGCGATGCGCCCCTGCCGGTTGGCCGGGCCCGCCAGCGGGATCAGCACAGCTTCGCCGGTGACGAAATCAATCTCTTCCACCGCATCCCCCACCGCATAGATAAAGGGATCCGAGGTTCGCATCCCGGCATCGACCTTGATGCCGCCCCGTGGGCCCAGCTCCAGCCCCGCCTTGGCAGCGAGCAGGGTTTCCGGCTTGACGCCGATGGCGAGGATCAAGAGACCGGTATCAAGATGGGAACCGTCATTGAGGGTCAGGCGCAGGCCACCGCTTTTGGCGGTCGGTACGGCGGAGGTCTTCTCGGCAGGCAGATCCAGACTCTCGATGGCGGTGAGGCCGGTGCGCAGGCGCAGGTCGATCCCCTCTTCCCGGATGCGGGCATGGAGCATGTTGGCCATCTCCTTGTCCACCGGTGCCATCACCTGATCGGCCAGCTCCAGCAGGGTGACATCCAGCTTGCGCTGGTGCAGCGCCTCCATCATCTCCAGCCCGATAAAGCCGCCGCCCACCACAGTGACGTGGCGCGGCTGATCGTGGTGCAGGGCCGCCAGAATGCGATCCATGTCCGGGATGTTGCGCAGGGTATAGACATGGGGGCTGTCGATACCGGGGAAAGGCGGACGGATCGGCGCCGCCCCCGGGCTCAGCAGCAGCACATCGTAATGCTCGCGCTGCTCTTCGCCGGTTTGCAGGTTGCGCACCAGCAAGGTCTTGCCCGCCTTGTCGATCTCAATCGCATCGTGGAAGACCCGCACATCGACGTTGAAACGGCGCTTGAAACTCTGGGGAGTCTGCAGCAGTAAGGCATCCCGGTCGGGGATATCGCCCCCGATGTGATAGGGCAGACCGCAGTTGGCGAAGCTGACAAACTCGCCCCGCTCGAACATCACGATCTCCGCCTCTTCACTCAAACGACGAGCACGAGCCGCCGCCGATGCGCCCCCCGCGACACCACCGATAATCAGGATCCGTTTCATCTGCAAGACTCCTCATACATGATAATGGGCAATAAATTAGACTTTTCTAATTTAGAATTCAATGAAATTTTGTTTCACACCATTTTGCAGTATTCTTGCAACCCCGACGGTTGCTTAACAGGATGTTGTTTGTTCATGTCGTCTACCGCACTCAGTCATCTTCCTCCTGCCCTCCAGACGCCGCTGTTTTTCCGTCTGGATCTGCGCAGTCAACGGCTGGTCGCCCTGACCGACGTGATGCAAACCCCGCTCTACTGGCTCGATGAGCCGCGCGCCCCCTGGCCTGCCCAGCTTCCCGATGCACTGCGCCTGCCCATCGAACAACTGCTGGCCAACGGCCATGGCGGCAAGATCACCGTGCGCTTTGCCAGCCAGTTGTGGCATATCGCCCTCGCCCACGAGCAGGATGGCTTCTGGCTTATCTGTCTGCAGAACCTTCGCCAGGAGCCCATCGCCGATCTGGCATTGCAACTGCCGCGCCTCAGCCAGATGGCGAGCCAGCAACAGTATGCGCCCCTGCTCGAGGCCCTTAAAGAGAGTCTGGGGGCCGATCGGCTCATCCTCTGGCACTATCAGGCCAACGGCGATCTCGGCAGCGAGCAACTCACCCCGGTATTCACTCTGGGGGTCGAGGCGCTCTACCCCATTCGCGGTGACAGCCGCTATATCCGCGCCCTGCGTACCCGCAAAGCCTTGAGCTTCTCGGAAGCCGCCCACCAACCGATGCTGAGCAATCACCTCTATCTGACCAGTGCCGGTGTGCGCTCACGCCTCGATGGGGCCCTGCTGGAGCAGGACAAGCTGTTCGGGGTGCTGAGTCTGGAGTATCTCGATCCCACCCCGCTCAGCGAGGAGATGTTGCAACTGGTGCGCAGCAGTGCCCAGCTGCTCGGTCACTGGCAGCCGCAACCAGAAGAGCGCCGTGCCGAGCTTGCCCTCCCGCCCGAGCTGCACCAGCAGACCGGCATCGACTACTGCAAGACGCTGGTAAGCTGGGCCATGAACGCCAGCGGCGCCCGGGTGGGCTGGATCGGCGAGTTCCAGCCCCGCGGTCAGGCTCTCTGGATCATCCCCCGCTGCGTCATCAACGAGGAGATCTGCTCCACCCTCAAGCCCATCCAGCTCGACCCCGGCCCCGCTCAGGAGCTGTTCCAGCATGGTCAGGCCATCTATGTGGAAGATCTGCCCGTGCGCTATCCCAAGGCGACCCGGCTGCTTGCCCTCAATGCCAGTGCCTACATCGGCATTCCGCTCCATGGTCAAAGCGGCGCCCCCATTGGCCAGATCACCCTGCTGCTCGATGCCCCCCTTGAGGAGCCCGAACTGCTGCTGGATCTGTTGAGCAGCCAGCACGAGCGGGCCGCCATCGAGCTCAAGCGCCTTGCCGCCGACGACGCCCTGCGGCTGGCCGAGGTGGCCTTCAATACCCACGATGGGCTGATCGTGATGGATCACAACGGCATCATCCTCAAGGTCAACCACTCCTTCAGCCGGATCACCGGATTTGGCGAGGTAGAGGTGATCGGTCACTCCATTCGCAAGCTGCGCCCCACCTACTACGGGGATCATCTCAAGGAAGATGTCAGCCGCACCGTCAACGAGCAGGAGTTCTGGCTTGGGGAAGAGCGCTGCCTGCACAAGGATGGCCACCTCTTTCCGGTGCGTTTGATGGTGAACGGCGTCAAGAATGAGCGGGGGGAGCTCAGCCACTTTATCTGCAGCTTCTACGACATCACCCAGGAAAAAGAGGCGGCCAAACACATAGAGCAGCTCGCCTACTACGACGATCTCTGCGGCCTGCACAACCGGCGCAGCCTCAACCATATTTTGCAACAGACCCTGAGCACCCCCAACGGCCAGTGGGGCGCCCTGCTACTGCTGGATCTCGACAACTTCAAGTCGATCAACGACTCCCTCGGTCACGCCTGCGGCGATCTGCTGCTGCAGGCCGTAGTGCAGCGTTTCAGGGAGCTGCCCCAGGACAATCTGGTGCAGGCCCGCATCTCGGGGGACGAATTTGCCCTGCTCTTTACCCAGCTGGGACAAGGGGAAGTCACCGCCAAAATTCTGGCAGAGCACTTCGCCCGCGAGCTGATGGGGCTATTTCGCACCCCGTTCGACATCGGCGATCACAAACTGCACTGCAGCGCCTCGGTGGGGATCAGCCTCTTCTCCGGCAACGAGCCAGATCATCTGGTTCTGATGCAACAGGCCGACACCGCGACCCACATGGCCAAGCGGGCCGGTCAGGGCCACTACGTCTTCTTCACCGAAGCGATGGCCCTTCAGGAGAAGAACCGGCTGACCCTCACCAACCAGTTGCGCGACGCCCTGCGCCATCACGAGCTGCAACTGCACTATCAGCCGCAATACCGGGTAGACAATGGATCGCTATCGGGCATCGAGGCGCTGCTGCGATGGCAGCGCAGCGATGGCACCATGGTACCGCCCGGGGAGTTCATCCCCATCGCCGAAGAGACCAGCCTGATCCTCGAGATTGGCTACTGGGTGATGAAGACCGCCTGTGCCCAATACAGCTTCTGGCTCAACCGTGGCCTACAGATCCCCCATCTGTCGGTCAACGTCAGCGCCCGCCAGTTCCACACTCAGGGCTTCGTGCAACAGGTGGAGTACATACTGCGCGACACCGGCGTTCCCCCCTCCCGCCTGCTGCTGGAGGTGACCGAATCTGTGGTACTGGAAAACCGCACCGAGAGCATCGCCAGAA
Source organism: Aeromonas aquatilis (assembly GCF_054052405.1). Taxonomy (NCBI): domain Bacteria; kingdom Pseudomonadati; phylum Pseudomonadota; class Gammaproteobacteria; order Aeromonadales; family Aeromonadaceae; genus Aeromonas; species Aeromonas aquatilis. Next base: position 77,298 of record NZ_JBSTYP010000005.1, read on the forward strand.
TGCGCCAGCTCAAGGAGCTCGGCATCCTCATCTCCATCGACGACTTTGGCACAGGCTACTCATCGCTGGCCTATCTGCGGGATCTGCCCGCCGATGAGGTGAAGCTGGACAGAAGCTTCATTCAGACCCTGGTGCACAGCGAACAGGACAGGGCCATCGTCAAGGCAATCCTCGATCTGGCTCAGGTATTCCGCTTTACCGTCACCGCCGAAGGGGTAGAAGAGGAGGCACAACTGGCCATTCTCAGAGAGCTGGGATGTCAGCATTATCAAGGGTACCTCACCAGCCGCCCGCTCACCATCAGGGAGCTGGAACAGCTGCTGGACGGCAACGGGCCGGACTAAAGGTGTAGGATCAATAGGGGTTTATGTAATAAAATAACGGCCTGCTCGAATCGTTGGAGTTGTTTATGTCTGTCATTAATCGGATCCCTGCCGTTGAAATCAGCCAGCCAGCCGGATCTCACGGTACCATTGGCCGGATCCATTCCGTCGAAACCTGCGGCACTGTCGATGGTCCGGGGATACGCTTTATCGTATTCATGCAAGGCTGCCTGATGCGCTGTAAGTACTGCCACAACCGCGATACCTGGGATACCGAGGGTGGCCGCGAAGTGACCGTCGCGGAGTTGATGAGTGACATCACCAGCTATCGCCACTTCATGAATGCCTCCGGCGGTGGCGTGACAGCGTCCGGCGGTGAAGCCATGCTGCAACCGGCCTTCATTACCGAACTGTTTACCGCCTGCAAAGAGAAAGGGATCCACACCTGTCTCGACACCAACGGCTTCGTCCGTCATCTCGACCAACAGGTGGACAAGCTGCTCGACCAGACCGATCTGGTGCTGCTCGACATCAAACAGATCAATGACGAGAAACACATTCCGCTGACCCACGTCAGCAACAGATACACCCTGGAGTTTGCTCGCTATCTGGCGGCCAAAGGCAAGACCATGTGGATCCGCTACGTGGTGGTGCCGACCTGGAGCGACGACGATGAGAGCGCCGAAGATCTCGGCAAGTTTATCGCCGGACTGGGCAATAGCGTGGAGAAGGTGGAGCTGCTTCCCTACCATGAGCTCGGCAAACACAAGTGGGACGTGCTGGGCGACCCTTACGAGCTGAGCGGGATCAAGCCCCCCAGCAAGGAGACCATGGAGCGGGTCAAGGGCATCCTTGGCAAATACCACAACAACGTGAAATATTGATGTGCAAGCAGGCTGACTCGTCAGCCTGCTCTGTTATGGGGCGGGCAGGAAGGCCGCCCGAAATCCCCCCCTGCATGAATGGACGACAAGATGAGTGAAGGACAACTCGCCGCCCTCCTGATCTGGCTGGTTTTACTGGCCTTTAGCCTGCGCAGCGCCCTGTGGCAAACCCTCCATGACAACCCTCTCTATCAGCACCTGCTGCTGGGCGGTGCCATCGCCCTCATCCCGCTCTGGACGTTGCGAGCCGGTTTGCATGAGGGGCTGGAGGTGCATTTTCTCGGACTCACCACCCTCACCCTGCTGCTGGGCTGGCGGCTGGCCCTGCTTGCCCCCTGCCTGACCCTGCTGGTACTCGACTACTTCGGCGTGACCAATCTGGCCGACTTTGGCTGGCAGGCTCTGGTCGGCATTGCCCTGCCGGTTGCCACCAGCTGGCTGCTGTTTCTGGCCAGCTGGGCCTGGCTGCCGCGCCATCTCTTTATCTATATCTTCGTAGCCGCCTTTCTTGGCGGCGCCCTCGCCATCTCGGTCAAGGTGGCAGCCAGCGCCCTGTTGATGGGGATAAGCGGCAGCTACCCCTGGCATACGATCACGGCAGACTACCTCTCCATCTGGCCGCTGCTGCTGTTCCCCGAAGCCCTGCTCAACGGCATGGCGATGACAGTGCTGGCCATCTACCGCCCCCACTGGGTCAATACCTTCTTCGACCGCACCTATCTGGGCAAGTAACCCCCTTTCCCCGATCTGCGCTCATAAAAAAGGAGAGGCCGTGGCCTCTCCTTTTGCTATTCCGAATTGTGGTTAATCCTGGCTTAGTGCAGCTTCAGGGTCGGGCGCAGTACCCGGTTGATGCGACCCACCAGCATGATGAGGCCGGTCTTGACGTAGCCGTGCAGTGCGATCTGGTGCATCCGGTAGAGGGAGATGTAGACCAGACGGGCAATGTAGCCCTCCACCATCATGGAGCCGCGCATCAGGTTGCCCATCAGGCTGCCCACGGTGGAGAAGCGGCTGAGGGACACCAGCGAACCGTGGTCGTGGTAGAGGTAAGGCTTCATCTCGCCGCCGTTCATCTTGGCCAGAATATTCTTGAACGCCTGGCTGGCCATCTGGTGGGCAGACTGGGCACGCGGCGGCACGAACTTGCCATCCGGCTGCGGACAGGCGGCGCAGTCACCGATAACGAAGATGTTCTCGTCACGGGTGGTCTGCAGGGTCTCTTTCACCACCAGCTGGTTGATGCGGTTGGTCTCAAGACCGGCGATATCCTTCATAAAGTCAGGCGCCTTGATGCCGGCCGCCCACACCATCAGGTCAGCTTCAATCAGCTCGCCATCCTTGGTGTGCAGACCATCGCTGGTCGCTTCGGTGATCATGGTGGCGGTACGCACGTCCACACCCAGCTTGACCAGCTCCTGATGAGCGGCGCCGCTGATGCGCTCCGGCAGAGCCGGCAGAATGCGCGGACCCGCTTCCACCAGGGTCACCTTCAGGCTGTCGGTGGTGAGGTTCTTGAAGCCGTAGGCGTAGAGCTGCTCGACCGCGTTGTAGAGCTCGGCAGAGAGCTCAACGCCGGTTGCGCCGCCGCCGACGATCGCAATCTTCACTTTGTCGCCCGGTTTATATTCGGTGGCGAACTGCAGGAAGCGGTTCATCATGCTGTTGTGGAAACGGTGCGCCTGGGAGGGGCTATCGAGGAAAATACAGTTATCCTTGATGCCCTTGGTGTTGAAGTCGTTGGAGACAGAACCGATGGCCATCACCAGATAGTCGTAGGGCAGTTCGCGCTCGTTGACCACGATGTCGCCATTGTCGTCGTGGATCGGGGCCAGCACGATGCGTTTATCGTCACGCTTGATGTCGGTCAGGGTGCCGAGCTGGAAGTCGAAACCGTGGTTCTTGGCGTGAGACTGGTAGCTCAGGGCATCGATGCCCGCGTCCATGGAGCCGGTGGCCACTTCGTGCAGCAGGGGTTTCCACAGGTGGGTGCGGTTGCGATCGACCAGAGTGATCTTGGCCTTGTTCTTCTTGCCAAGCTTGCGACCCAGACTGGTGGCCAGCTCCAGGCCACCGGCGCCGCCGCCTACAACGACAATATTCATCATGATGATTTTCCTCGGTTCCTCAAAACGAAAGGGAGCCATTGGCTCCCTAAAACGAAATCGGTCGACGTGATGGATCAGGCTTCTTTGAAGGCCTTCATCCGCTGCAGATGATGCGAGATATTTTTGAACTTATGAGTCTCGCGCTCATCCCACACGATGTCGTAATAGTTCTTCAATTCACGTTCAGTGTCCCGATTATCGCGCACTTCATCCTGAACGGAAAGGATACACAGGCAGTTTCCTGAATTTTTCTTACGAAATTCAGTTACACACTTGGTACCGATATCGTCATATTCTTCCGGCCGGTCGATCTTGCCCTGCATGTTCTCTTCCGGATGGAGGTTGGGGTTGAAGATCACTTGGCGAATGCCGCACAGAAAGCCGATCCGCTCGCTCCAGTAGCCACCAAGACCCACGCCGCAGATCAGCGGTTTGGGATCGGTACTCATATCGAGCTGTTTTTTCACTTCCTTGAGCAAATGGCTCATATCATGACGGGGGTGAACCGTGCTGTAGTGCACGAAACGCACATCATCATCAATAAACTGCAACTGCAGCACTTTCTCGTGATTGCCTGGGCTGGTGGCATCGAAGCCATGCAGATAGATGATCATGGATAAGACCTCAAGATCTGTGTCGGTTTTATCGAAACTACCCCAGCGGCGGCCCCGTGCGCCACCAAAACATCCAACTTTCTTGCTTTGGATCACGCCCCCGCCCCCGATTGCGCCCTGCGGCCCGCGAGCGCCGTCACATGCAGAGGGGCGCATTGCGAGCAACCCTCTGGTGCCCAGCTATCAAAGTGAGATCGCCAGACCGATAATGATAAACCCCTTACCAATCTGAGATGCCCCCACCTCCTTCCCCTGCCAGCAGCCGGGCACTTATCTGGCCGGTATGTGACTCATCCCGCAAAAACAAGGCGTTATCGCCAAACGTTTTCTCTCGTGAGCGGCGTTGTGCATGTTTTGTGCACTGACCCGTGCTGCACCGGCTCCCTCTCACTACTGCCGAGGGATCTGGCACCTCTGTCAATACACGAGATCAATGACCGGGAAAGCTGCGGCTTTCACTATCTTGCCTGTAGCAGTTGCGCGGGCTTCAAGGAGTGATCTGTTCATGAACGAGACCAATCCCCCCTCCCCCCGACCGGGTGCGCGCAAGCGCCCGGTGGATGAAGTGGAGCGCATGCTCCCCATGGGCCAACTCTTTACCCTGGGCCTGCAACATGTGCTGGTGATGTACGCCGGCGCCGTGGCGGTGCCACTGGTGATTGGCGGCAGTCTGGGGCTACCCAAGGAGCAGATCTCCTACCTTATCAGTTCGGATCTCTTCTGCTGCGGCATCGTCACCCTGCTGCAATGTGTCGGGATTGGCCGATTTGCCGGGATCCGGCTGCCGGTCATCATGTCGGTCACCTTTGCCGCCGTGATGCCCATGCTGGCCATCGGAGCCAACCCGGATCTGGGGCTGACGGGCATCTTCGGCGCCACCATCGCCGCGGGTATCATCTCGACACTGCTGGTGCCGCTGATAGGTAGGCTGATGCCACTCTTCCCCACCGTAGTGACCGGGGTGGTTATCACCTCCATCGGGATCAGCATCATGCAGGTGGGGATCGACTGGATGGCGGGGGGCAAGGGTAATCCAGAATATGGCAGCCTGCGCTATATCGGCACCAGCTTTCTGGTGCTCGTCTTTATCCTGCTGGTGACCCGCTTCACCAAGGGCTTTTTCAGCAATATCTCGGTGCTGCTCGGGATCATCTTCGGTTTCGTGGTGGCCATCGCCATGGGCGAAGTGAGCCTCGATGGCCTCGGCGAAGCAGCCTGGTTTGCCCCCATAGTGCCCTTCGCCTTCGGCTGGCCCACCTTCGACCCCATCTCCATCGCCACCCTCACTGTCATCATGCTCATTACCTTTATCGAATCCATGGGGATGTTTCTGGCCCTTGGCGACATCGTCGGCCATCCGGCCAGACGCGGTGATATCGTGCGCGGGCTGCGGGTGGATGGCATCGGCACCATTATTGGTGGGATATTCAACAGCTTCCCCCACACATCGTTCTCCCAGAATATCGGTCTGGTGAGCGTGACCGGAGTATCGAGTCGCTGGGTCTGTGTGATGTCGGGGGGGATCCTGCTCGCCTTTGGCCTTATCCCCAAGATGTCGGTGCTGGTCGCCTCCATCCCGCCCTTCGTGCTGGGGGGCGCCGGTATCGTCATGTTCGGTATGGTGCTGGCCACCGGTATTCGCATCCTGGCGCGCACCGATTACAACAGCAACCGCCACAACCTCTATATCGTCGCCATCAGTCTCGGAATTGGCATGATCCCGACGGTCTCCGGGAATTTTTTCCAGCAGCTTCCGGCGCAGCTACAACCGCTTTTTCATAGCGGTATCCTGCTGGCCACCATCAGTTCGGTGCTGCTCAACCTCTTCTTCAACGGCTATCAGCCGGATCTGAGTCACCAGACCCGTCCTCTGTTCGTTGGTCCCATCAAACCCCAGCAAGAGCAGGCATAACAAACAGGCCCCCGGACTGCGAGACTGTCCGGGGGCCTGTTGTTCATATCACCGCTGACCCAATCAGGCAGACAACTGCGCGAAGCGCTCTACCGCCTGCGCTACTTGTGCCAGACTCCCCTGCCAGAAGGCGGCCTCACGGATATCCTGCCCCAGATGCTTGGCTACCAGATCTTCGGCGCTCATCCGGCCGGTATCGTGCAGCAAGGCACGATAGGCTTCGGTAATGCCCTCTTCCCCCGCCGCCTTGCGGCTCATCAATTGCTGATAAACGCCAAGGCTGAACAGATAACCGAACAGATAGGGGTAGTTGTAAAAGCCCAGCCCGGCGATGGAGAAGTGCGCCTTGGCCGCCCAGAACATGGGGTGATAGCGGGTCAGGCTCCCCTCATACCAGCGTCCCCACGCCTCGTCGGTCAACGCCTTGAGCCGCTCTGCCGACACATAACCCTGCGCCCGCTCGGCCACCAAGGCCTGCTCGAAATCGAAGCGGGCCGGGATATTGACCAGGAAGGTGGCTGCGCCATCGGCTTCGGCCCAGGCGATCGCCAACTGCTCTTCCGGGCTTTGCGCCTGCTCGAACAGGGCGCTGCGCACCAGGGTTTCGGCGAAGATGGAGGCGGTCTCCGCCAGCGTCATGGGGTAGCTGCGCTGGCTCATCGGCAGATCGCGAATGACCCAGTTGTGCCAAGCGTGGCCCAGCTCATGGGCCAGGGTAATGACGTTATCCATGGTGCCGGCATAGGTAACAAAGACCCGCGGTTCGACCGGTTCGGCAAACTTGGTGCAGTAGGCGCCGGTGCGGCGATTTGGCGTGGGCGCCGCATCAATCCACCCCTTCTCGGCCATCATGCGGGCAAATGCCCCCATCTCGGGATCGAAACGGCTAAAGGCATCGGCAATCAACTCGATCGCCTCATCAAAAGGAATGTCGCGGCTGCTGGAAGCAGGCGGCGGCGCAAAGAGATCCTCCGGCCCCAGATCGTCAAGTCCGAGCCGTTCAGCCATCAGCCCCAAGGCCCGCTGACCCAACCCACGGGCTCGCCAGGTTTCGCTCATCAGGGCATCGAGGGTAGCGCGCTCGATATGGCTCTGGTGACAGGAGAGATCCAGCGCATCGAGCAACCGGGTGTTACCACGCTGACGGGCCAGCTCCAGCCGCCAGCCGTTAAGGGCATTGAGTATGGCGGCCACCGTCTCCTGCTCCCCTTCCCAACCGGCGCTGATGGCATCAAAGGCTTCTAAACGCAGCGCACGCACCGGACTGGAGAGCAGATTGCTCGCCTCGGCCAGCCCCATCTCGCGGCCATCGATCACCAGCCGGATCTTGCCCACCAGATCGTTGTAGAGGTTGCCCCAGGCATGAAGGCCATCGGTACCAAGACCGATCACCAGTTGCTCCGCCTCCACCGGCAGGCGCTGATCCTGCAAGCGACGCTCATGGCGCAGGCGGTACGCCTCTTCACCGAGCAGGGGATCCGCCATCAGCGCGGCGAATTCCTCTTCCGGCAACGCCAGCATCAGATCTTCCACCGGCGCCAGGGTCTTGAACAGATCGGCATTAAGGGCGCGGGCACGGGACGCCAGCTGTTTGGCCTGCGGATCCCGCGCATCCTGACTGCCGCGACACGCCGCCAGAATAGCGACGTTCCAGCCGATATGGCGAATATCACGGGCGCGCAGCCGCACTTCCCGCAAAAAATCCAGCAGCGCTGCGTCATCGCCGCGCACCCCGTCCAGACCAGCCATATAGCTGGCCAGCTCTTCCAGCGCGTTGCGGGCTGCGCGCATGTCCGCTTCCAGCTCGGGGCTGTCGAGGCCCGGGTAGATATGGTCGTTATTCCACTGTTGTTGATACATAACTTCTCGCAAAGGCCTTTATCGGGAGGCACAACAGACCTGCGGGCAGCAAGTCCGAAACCGAGCGTCCCGCTAGCCAAAAAATGAAGAGAGGAAAAAAGAGAACATGGCCCGCAAGCTCGCTTATCCCTTGGCCGGGGCAAGACGGCTCACCAGCGTCATCACGGCAACCAGCAGCAGACCCGCCACCACACCGGCCACGGCGTTGAGCAGGGTCGGCGTCACCGCCGCCAGTACGGCCCCCACAGTGGGCAGGGTGGCGACAACAGCGGCGGCGCCTTCAATCAGGTGATGGGCAAAAGGCCAGCCATGCACCAGAATGCCACCGCCCACCATAAACATGGCGATGGTGCCGACCAGTGCCAGCAGGTGCATCAGACGAGGAGCCGTCACCAACAGTCCCTGCCCCACCGCGCGGCGCAGGGCGCTGCCATCGGGCTTTTGCAGCAGATGCAGACCGATGTCATCGAGCTTGACGATCAGCCCCACCAACCCGTAGACCCCGATGGTCATCAGCAGGGCGATGCCCGCCACTACCGAGAGCTGCAGCGCGAGGCTCGCCCCCTGTACCGTGCCAAGGGCGATGACGATGATCTCGGCAGAGAGAATAAAATCGGTGCGGATCGCTCCCTTCACCTTCTGCTGCTCAAACGCCACCAGATCATCGGGAATAGGAGCAGTGTGTGCCTCACCCTCACTCGCCTCATGGGGCAGGAACTTGTGGGCCAGCTTCTCGGCCCCCTCAAAGCAGAGGTAAGCGCCTCCCAGCATCAAGAGTGGCGTGATAAGCCAGGGCACCAGGGCACTGATGGCGATGGCGGCGGGCACCAGAATCAGCTTGTTGCGAAATGAGCCCTTGGCCACCGCCCACACCACCGGCAGCTCCCGCTCGGCACGCACTCCGGAAACCTGCTCCGCGTTGAGGGCGAGATCATCCCCCAACACCCCGGCAGTCTTCTTCGCCGCCATCTTGGTCATCAGCGCCACGTCATCGAGCACGCTGGCGATATCATCGAGCAGGGCCAACAAACTGGTTCCGGCCATATCAGAGATTCCTTATATCAGTGAGAAACGTCTTCCCGAAAAATGTCTCGCGCTTGTTCACCACGACCTTGGTCATCAGCGCCACGTCATCGAGCACGCTGGCGATATCGTCGAGCAGGGCCAACAAACTGATTCCAGCCATATCAAAGATCCCTTATATCAGTGAGAACAACCCCGGGAGAGAGGTGCTCGTCCCGATAACCACCGGGGTCAACAGGAGCACTTCATGGCGATCGCAGGCCATCATCGGCCGAGCCAAGAATCCGGCGCTCGCCATCGGGGGGGTACGTCTTACGGGCAAAAGATGGCACAGTGTAACGAGAAGCCGCCGTTTCGGCAGCACCCCTGAGCCATTTGTTCCTGGTTCCCTCTGAATCACCTCAAGGAGTTCCCATGCAACTCTGGCAACCTCTGCTCGCTCTGTGGTTTGGCGACGAAGCCGATGACGTCCTGCGGGCCACACGGCAAGCCCCCCTCTGGTGGGGAAAAAGCAGCGAAACGGATGCCCTGCTGGCCAGCCGCTTTGGCGAGCTGGCACAGGCCGCAGCCGAGGGCAGCCTCGCCCACTGGGCCGATCTCCCCAGCGGTCGGCTGGCGCTGCTCCTGCTGCTCGACCAGCTGCCCCGCAATATCCATCGCGGCACGCCTGCGGCCTTTGCCCAGGATCCGCAGGCACGGGATCTCTGCCTGAAAGGGTTATCCATCGGGGCGGACCAATCCCTCTCACCACTGGAGCGGGTCTTCTTCTATCTGCCGCTGGAACATGCGGAGTCCCGCGAGCAACAGGCCAGAAGTGTGGCGCTGTTCGAGGCACTGGCTGCCGAGCAGGCTGGCAAACCGGCGCAAGCAACCTTCGCGGGCTTTGCCGACCTTGCCCGTCGTCATCAGGTGATCATCGAACGCTTTGGCCGCTTTCCCCACCGCAACGTCACTCTTGGTCGCACCTCGACGCCGGAAGAGGCTGCGTTTTTGCTGCAACCCGGTTCGGGCTTCTAAACCGGCCAGCCATAAAAAAATCCCCGCCATGATCATGACGGGGATTTCTCTTTGCACCGGCCAACCCTCTGGTCAGCTCAAGCCATGGTTATGCCTTGGCGGGAGCGCTCTCGCCCAGATCTTCGGTCTCGCCCAGACTGTCTTCGGTCTTGGCGACCACGCTGGCGGCGATGGCGTTGCCCAGCACGTTGGTGGCAGAGCGGCCCATGTCGAGGAAGTGGTCGATCCCCAGCAACAGCAGGATGCCCGCTTCCGGAATATGGAACTGGTTCAGGGTGGCGGCAATCACCACCAGAGAGGCGCGCGGTACCCCGGCCATCCCCTTGGAGGTGACCATCAGCAGCAGCAGCATGGTGATCTGCTGGGCCATGGAGAGCTCGATGCCATACGCCTGAGCGATGAACATTACCGCGAAGGTGCAGTACATCATGGAGCCGTCGAGGTTGAAGGAGTAACCCATCGGCAGTACGAAGCTGGCGATGCGCTTGTCACAACCGAACTTCTCCAGACGATCCAGGGTCTTGGGATAGGCCGCTTCGGAGCTGGCGGTCGAGAAGGCGAGCAGGATGGGCTCGCGGATCATCGCCAGCAGCTTGATGACACGACCACGCAGGAAGACGCTGCCCATGGCGATCAGCAGCAGCCAGAGACAGGCCAGCGCGATATAGAACTGGGCCATAAAGCTGCCGTAAGTGACCAGAATGCCCAGCCCCTCTTTGGCGACCATGGCGGCGATGGCGCCAAACACCGCGAACGGCGCAAAGTTCATCACATAACCGGTCACTTTCAGCATGATCTCGGCAGCGCTGGCCATCAGCACCACCACCGGCTTGGCCAGATCGCCGAGCGCGGCGGCAGCCAGACCAAAGAACAGGGAGAAGACCACGATCTGCAGGATCTCGTTGGTGGCCATCGCCTCTACCACGCTTTTGGGAATGGCGTGGGTCACAAAATCTTTAAGGGTAATGGCGCCGGCAGCAATGCCCGAGCTGGCGGTGTCATTGGGCAGGGAGAGCGAGAGACCTACACCCGGCTGCATCAGGGTCACCATCACCAGACCCAGGCTCAGGGACATCAGGGAGGCCAGCATAAACCAGCCGAGGGTCTTGGCACCGATACGCCCCACGGTGCGGGTGTCGCCCATCTTGGCGATACCGACCACCAGAGTGGTGAAGACCAGGGGAGCGATGATCATCTTGATCAGGCGCAGGAAGATATCGGTCAGGATCGTGATGTTACTGGCGAAATCCGCAGCCTGATCTGCGGCAAACATCCGATAGCCCTGGCCGGTGAGGATGCCAAACATCATGGAGATGAGGATGGCGACCGTCAGTTTATTCATTTTCATGGGGGAGTCCCGGTTTTGATTGGTGCAAGCCGTAAACAGTGGCGTGGGAGCCACTACAGTCCGTTTTTGTGATCCGAGCCGTTGATTCCTGGCGGCTGGTATGCTGGGAGAATGCCTAAAAGCAGGGGGTAAATCTAGAGGCTTTCTCCAGAATTTTATCCTGCCATTAGGTGTATGTGATATAGATCTTGCAAAACACCAATATTAATCACTGTTTATTTTGATTTCGGCGAGATATTTCGCATCCAGAGTTCGCTCATCGAGTGCCCGTGGCAACAGGCGAAAAGTGAGCAGCGCCGAGATGGTATGCTGCACCTGCATCTGGGCCATAAAGAGATCCGGCTCATCCTCGTCAAAGCCGAAGATCGGCCGTGATGGGGTCACCCTGACGGCATCACGGCTAATGGTCAGCTCATCGACCTTGAGCCAGGAGTAACCCTCTGCCAGTGCCAGCTCCCCTGCCCGCTTGAGCACATATTTGCGGGCGGTCTCCCTGTCCACCAGATCGTTGCCGACAAACTCCAGCTGCCACTTGTCCGGGCCAAGCCGGGTCTGGGAGAAACCGGTCTGGCCATTCCAGAACGACTTTTCACTCTGGTAAGGAGTGGCGCAGCCCACCAGCAGCAGGGTGAGCATCAGCAGACAACAGGGTTTAGATACGGATGCAGACACGAGAGGCCTCGCCAGGCAAATGAGCAACAGAGTCGTTACTACACCATAAAGCGCGGTGGCTGCACAATCTGCTCACGCCAGCAGCGACCAGCGTGCATCACCACAGGCTTCACGCCTGTGCGGCAAATCGCAGGCAAAAGAAAAGGCCTTGTCGTTTGACAAGGCCTTTATCGGGGAATTTGGTCGGTGTGAGAGGATTCGAACCTCCGACCCTCTACACCCCATGCAGATGCGCTACCTGGCTGCGCTACACACCGACGTAGTCAGCTCGGCTGACGGGGGCAGAGTTTATGGAGATGACCCCGCCCTGTCAACAGAGAAACGCCGCCAATTCCTCGGCCACGGTGCGTTCGCCTGCTTTGCGAACAATCAGCGGTTAAAGGTCAGCCGCTTGCCCAGGATCTGGTCAGTCACCTGCCCGTTTTGCCAGGCGATCTGGCCGTTGACCAGGGTCATCTCTATCGTGCTGTGGAAGCGGTAGCCGTTGAAGGGCGACCAGCCACACAGATAGAGGAGGTTGTCATCGTTAACCACATAGGGCTTGCCCAGATCCAGCAGTACCAAATCGGCGAAGTAACCCTCGCGGATATAACCGCGATCTTCTACCTGAAAACGCTCGGCCACCGCGTGGGAGGTCTTCTTGACGATGGTTTCCAGCGAGAATACCCCGTTGTGGTAGAGCTCCAGCAGCGCCTGCAAAGAGTGCTGCACCAGCGGTACGCCGGACGGCGCCTTGAAATAGCTGTTCTGCTTCTCTTCCCAGGTGTGGGGTGCGTGGTCTGTGGCGATGATGTCGAGCACATCGTTGCGCACCGCATCCAGCAGCGCCTGCTGGTCAGCCGCGCTCTTCACCGCCGGGTTGCACTTGATCAGGCTGCCCTGGGTCTCGTAATCGGCCTCATTGAAGAACAGATGGTGCACACATACCTCGGCGCTGATGTTCTTGTCCTTGAGGTCGTTCAGGTCCGGAGTGGCGGTAAAGAGCGACAGCTCTTTCGCCGTGGTCAGGTGTAGCACGTGCAGCTTGGCACCGTACTGCTTGGCCAAAGAGACTGCCAGGCTGGAGGATTTGTAGCAGGCATCGGCGCTGCGGATGCGGCCGTGCTCGCCCATCGGCACATCTTCACCCCATTTGGCGCGGGCTTCGTCCTCCAGCACCTTGATGGTAGGCGTGTCTTCGCAATGGGTGACAATCATCACCGGGCTCTCACGGAAGATGGCGGCCAGAGTCTCCTGATTATCCACCAGCATGTTGCCGGTAGAGGCCCCCATGAAGATCTTGATGCCACAGGACTGTTTCGGATCGAGCTTCTTGATCTCTTCCAGGTTGTCGTTAGTGGCACCGAGGTAGAAGCTGTAGTTGGCGACGGAGGAGTTGGCGGCGATCTGGTATTTGGCTTCGAGGGCGTCGAGGGTGGTGGTCTGGGGATTGACGTTGGGCATTTCCATGAAACTGGTGGTGCCACCGGCGACGGCGGCGCGGGATTCGCTGGCGATGGTCCCTTTGTGGGTCAATCCCGGCTCCCGGAAGTGGACCTGATCATCGATCATTCCGGGGATCAGGTGACGACCTGCGGCATCAATAACCAGCGCATCGGGCGCCTCGATATCCGGGGCAATGCGGGCAATCCGTTCACCCTCGATCAACACATCAGAGGCATAGATACGGCCTTCGTTGACCAGGGTGGCATTCTTGATAAGCAGTTTGTTCATGGGGGGTTCCAGTTCCTTTGCCGATAATCGCGGGTCATAATAGCGCAAAACTGCCCTTTCTCTGTAGCAAGGCCTGACTGATGAAGTTATTTGTAAGAGATTTGACCGTGATCGACTCCAGCTACCTGTGCGAACGCCGCGGCATGGTGGGCGAGAGCTGGCTGGTAGACATTGAAATGAGCGGCGAGCTCAACGAAATGAGCATGCTGCTGGACTTTGGCCGGGTAAAGAAGCTGATCAAGTCGATCATCGATGAAGAGGTGGACCACAAGCTGCTGGTGCCGACCGAGTGCCCGCTGATCCACGTCGAGACTCTGGATGGTGACGGAAGCACAGTGGATCTGCTGCGCCCGGGTCGCTCCATCCATCTGCGCAGCCCATCCCAGGGCTTTGCCTTTATCCCGGCCCCGCAGGTCGACAAGGAGTCGGTCACTCGCTACCTGCTGGCGGTGCTGGCCAAACGGCTGCCAGGCAATATCAAGGATCTGTCGCTCACCCTGCGTCAGGAGGCGATCACCGGTGCCTTCTACCACTACAGCCACGGCCTGAAAAAGCACGACGGCAACTGCCAGCGCATCGCCCACGGCCACCGCTCCCCCATCGAGATCCATGTCGATGGTGAGCGCGACCAGGAGCTTGAGCTCAACTGGGCCGAACGCTGGGGCGATATCTACCTAGGCACCGAGGAGGACAAGGTGGCGCTGACCGAGCTCACCCTGAACCCCCGTGCCAATGCCCAGCTTGGCGAGCATCACACCGGCTTCAAATATGTGGCGCCGCAAGGGCTGTTCCAGCTGGCCATCCCCAGCGCCGAGGTGGAGATGATCGACACTGACACCACGGTTGAGCTGCTGGCCTGCTATATCGCCCGCGAAGTGAAGAAGATGGTGGGCGACAAGTTCGTCAAGATTGTCGCCTATGAAGGGGTCGGCAAGGGTGCGATTGCCTACGCCTGATCCCCTTGTCACTGCCGCAATAAAGAGAAGGCCCCGCAGCTGCGGGGCCTTGTTATTTCAACTCTCGACCATCAGGCGCTGAGGCGGAAACGCTTGACCAGGCTCTCCTGCTGCTCGGCAAGGGAGTCCAGCTGCTGGCTGGTCTCGGCTACCCGCTCGATCCCCTGATAGTTGAGATCCGAGATATCGGAGATGCGGTTGAGGTTGGTGGCGATATCGGCGCTGGTGGCCTGCTGCTGCTCGGCGGCAGAAGCGATCTGGCTCGACATGTCGCTGATCAGCACCACAATCCCCTGCACCTCCTCCATGGCGTTGTTGGCGTGAGAGCTCTGATCCACGCAACTATCCATCTCGCGAGAGCACTCCTGCATCACGGTTACCGCCTTGGCGACTCCCTGCTGCAGGTTTTCGATCATGGTCTGGATCTCGCTGGTGGACTGGGCGGTACGGCCCGCCAGACTGCGTACCTCATCCGCCACCACCGCAAATCCGCGCCCCTGCTCGCCGGCCCGCGCCGCTTCGATGGCGGCGTTGAGGGCCAGCAGGTTGGTCTGCTCGGCTATGCCGCGAATGACGTCGAGGATGTTGCCGATCTGGCTGCTCATGGCACTCACATCACCAATCACCTTGCCGGTCTGTTGCAGCTTGCCCGCCAGTTGATGGGTGGTGGTGATATTGCCTGCCATCACCTTGCGCCCCATCTCGGAGGCCTTCTCCACATCTTGCACCCGCTCCAGGGTCTGATTGGCAGCCTGCGCCACCTCCCGCACCGAGGCCTCCATCTGGGTCATGGCGGCGGCGACCGAGGCGGTCTCCTGCCGCTGTTTCTCCAGATCCGCCCGCACCGATTCGGTGGTATGGCGGTTGCCGTGGGCGGCATCATTAAGCTGGGCAGACGCTTGTGAAAGCTGCGCCAGCACCTCACCCATCTGGGCAATCAGCAGGTTGATCTGGCTGCCCAGCTGACCAAATTCGTTGTTGCTGCGAAAACCGATGCGCTGGGTCATGTCGCCCTGAGTCACTTCAGTCAGCACCCGCAGCAACTCCCTGAGCGGACGGCGAATGGCCTTGCCCAGGGTATAAGCCACCAGCATGGCGATCAGGATGGCGACGACGATACTGGTTCCCTGGGTCAGGGTGCTCTGGCTCTGTGTGGCTTTGGCGTGCTGAATGCTTTGACTCATCAGCTGCTGACTCTGGCCGGTGATCCACTCAAGTCGGTTCTGGATCTCGACGATCAGGGCGCTAGCTTGCTTGCTCTTCTCCCGCATCTGTTCCTGCTGCTTCATCAGCGCCAGATACTGGGAGAGCACGCCTTCGCTGGCGGTGGTGTCGCGCACAAAGCCGTGAACATAGTGGCCCATGTCGTTTTCGAAGTTCTTCAGCTCCCCCTGCAGATCCTTGATGGTGCTGTTGAACCCCTCGATCTGCATCTTGTTGCGCTTGAGCGCCCCTTCGATGGGAGCCGGGATAGTCTGGTTGAGGGCATCCATGGTGGAGAGTTCGATAGCGGAGAGCTTGGTGGTCAGGGTCTCGGAGAGCATCTTGATGAAGCTGTCGTCGACGGTGATCATCATGTCACCCAGATTCTTCTTGAACTGGGGCAGGCTGACCTGAAACTGCCCCTTGGCCAGATTGACCTTATGCAGCCGGGTGAGCAGCGCCTCGTGTTCGCCGGGCAGGGTATCGGTCAGTTGCAGGTAGCTGTCGACCTGCTGGCTGAGGCTGCTCATCTCCCCTTGCAGTTCGGGGTGGTGGGCCACCTGCTGGCGCAAGACGTCAAGGCTCTTGCCCACCGCAGCCTTGGCCTGTTTCAGTTCGGCCACTTCGGCTGGCAGCTGTTTGGGATCCTGCTCGGTGAGCACATCCCCCAGCCACTTGTTGGCGCTGAGCAGGGTGATCTGGGTCTGGCTGCTGGCAATCACCAGCGGCATCGACTGCTGGGTAACCTGTTCCAGCGCCCCGCCGAGGGTCTCCTGACTACGAAATGTGAGCAGTGAACTGGCCACCATCACGGCCACCAGGATCGCGAAGCCAAGGTAGACTCGCTGCAAGATGGAGAGATCCGACATTGTTTGTTTCATTATTGTCCCGCTGTATATGCAAAAGTCCCTTGCCTGAGTACCCCGTCCTTTTGATACCCTGCAGACCACCCTGACCAGGCGCTGCAGATGACGTCCCTCTGGCTATCGGTATTTTTAACAATAACTGAAGGGAATGGGACATCAGCTGTGTCAAATGTCGGCTTGTGTCACACTTGGCGTGCTGCTCGCCCCCCTTTCGGGAGCCGCTTGGGGTTCTAGTTCAATTTTCTGTTTCATATAAGGGAGTTAGCCATGGCGCAAGAAACCATTTTCAGCAAAATCATCCGTAAAGAGATCCCCGCCGACATCCTTTATCAAGACGATCTGGTCACTGCATTCCGGGATATCCAGCCCAAGGCCAAGACCCATATTCTGATCATCCCCAATGTGCTGATCCCCACCGTCAATGACGTGGAAGCCGAACATGAACTGGCCCTTGGCCGGATGTTCACCGTGGCCCGCAAGCTGGCCGCCGAGGCTGGCATCGCCGAAGATGGCTACCGCCTCATCATGAACTGCAACCGCCACGGCGGGCAGGAGGTCTACCACATCCACATGCATCTGGTCGGTGGCCAGCCGCTGGGGCCGCTGCTCAGCCTGTAATGAATCGCCACGCCGCAACCTGCCGCAGCGCCCTGTTGCTCTGCGGGACCCTGCTGTTGCTGGGAGGCTGCGCCTCCCGCTGGCAGGATATGTTCGTCTCCTACTCCGATCAGATGGTGCCCCTGCGCAACCAGCTGCTGCTGGGCCATGCCGCCGAGGCGCTGCCCGAGGTGCGCGACTCCACCCTCGGCGATGACACCTTTGTGCTGGATCGGCTTGAACAGGGGCGCATTGCCTGGCTGGCGGGTCAGGATGCGGGTAGCAAGCAGGCGTTCAGCGCCGCCGATAGCCGCCTTCAGTGGGAAGACAATCAGGCCGAATACCGGCTGAGCCACGGTCTGGATCAGGTGGGCAGCCTGCTCACCAACGATCAGTCGATGGCCTATCGTACTCCCGATTACGAACGCACCATGCTGCACCACTATCTGGCCCTCAACTACCTGCAACGGGGAGATGCCGATGGCGCCCTGGTGGAGGTGCGCCGGGCCAATCAGGTGCAGGAGCAGGCCCTGAAACGGCGAGCCGATGAGGTGCGCAAGGCGAAGGATGAGAGCGAAGAGGCCAAAGCAGAAGGCGAGATGCGCCAGCTGATGTCGCGCGGCGCACCGGATCTCGACCGGTTGATCGGCAAGGTCAAGAACGGTTTTCAGAACGCCTATACCTTCTATTTTTCCGCCGTGCTCTATGAGGCGGCCGGGGATCTCAACGATGCCTGGGTCGATTACCAACGCGGCTACCAGATAGCGCCGGACAACCGCAGCCTGCAAGATGCCTTGCTGCGTCTGGCGGTGCTGCGTGGCGCGCCGGACGAGATCCGCGCGACCGAGAAAAAGGTGGGTCGCAAAGCGCCACCACTCACTAAAAATCAGGGCCAACTGGTGGTGCTGTTTGAAGATGGTTTGATCCCGGCACGGCGCGAACTCTTCCTGCCGCTCCCCATCTCCACCTCCCGCGGCGATTTTCGCACCTTTACCGTCGCCATCCCCTATTACGATAATCGGGCCAGCGACACCGGCCCGCTGACGGTGGAAGTCGGCAAGCGGGTCGAGCAGACCAGCGAGCTGGTCAGGCTGGAAGCTCTGGCCGCCAAAGATCTGCAAGAGCGGCTGCCCGGTATGCTGACCCGCCAGGCGCTGCGACTGGTGGCCAAGGAGCAGATGCGCCGCACCGCCGCCAAAGAGGGGGGCGATGTGGGCAATATTCTGGTGGGGATCTTCAATACCCTCTCGGAGCGGGCCGATACCCGCAGCTGGCTGACACTGCCGGCGCAGGCATCGAGCTGGCAGGGAATGGTGCCGGCAGGTGACATCAACCTCACCCTGGGCGCAGGGGCGGCGCAGCGTCAGTTGCCGCTCACCATCCACAAGGGACGCACTACCCTGGTGTGGGTACAGCGCCTCGGCGCCGGCCTGACCACCCGGGTGATGCCGCTATGAGCAAGCGGCAAAGAGAGATGAGCAAGACAATTAACCGGGCAGGCACACTCGCGGCCCCACTCACCACGATTAAGGAGAGCAAGATGAAAGCATACGGGTTGGCCCTCGGGCTCGCGCTGCTGCTGACCGGCTGCGCCACCAACACCTCCGGCGTGGCGCTCTATGGCCCGGCGGGCGGTGCTCCCACGCTGGAGCAGCATCAAAACGTCAACGTCACCCTGACCGAGCTGAGCCGCCGCCAGCAAAATGGCCTGCTGCAGGTCAATGTGGCAGCCGCCAGCACCCAGCGCGGCGATAACAAGCTGCAATATATCTTCTATTGGTATGATGAGGCCGGTCAGGAGGTCGCCAGCGATGGCTGCGGCTGGATCCCCATCAAGCTGCATGGCTATCAAACCCGCACCCTCTCGGCCCTGGCGCCCAGCCCGGCGGCGCAGGGTTACCGGATTTACGTACGCGAAGTGATTGAGGAATCCTACTGATGAAAATGAATCATGCCCTGCTGATATTGACCTCTGCATTGCTCTTGGGCGGCTGCTCCAGCACCACCGTCAGCTATGGCGATCCGACTGAAACCGAAACCGTCACCGTCGATTACGGCTCAAGCGATCTGCAGGCCATCGCCGATAAGATGGCGGACTCCATGCTGGCCTCCCCCGCCACCAACGAGATCACCGCCAGCGGTCGTCCAGTGATGTTTATGGACTCCATCCGCAACAAGACATCCGAGCACATCGATACCGAAGCCATCACCGATACCATCCGCACCAAGTTGCTGCGGGCCGGCAAATTCCGCTTCGTCGACATGAGCAAGGTGGCCGCCGTCAAGCAGCAGCTCGAATACCAGCAGAGCAGCGGCATGGTAGACCCGGCCTCCATGGTACGGCTTGGCAAGCAGACCGGTGCCCGCTACATGGTCTATGGCAACCTCGCCAGCATCGTCAAAGACAATGGCAAGGTGAAGGATGTCTACTACCAGATGACCATGAACCTGATGGATCTGCAAAACGGCGAACTGCTGTGGGCCGATCAGAAAGAGATCCGCAAACAGGCGAAGAAATCCACCTTTGGCTGGTAACAGGCTCCTGGTGGCAGGCAACCGTGACACGCTACTGGCCAGCCTGCCCGCCCCCTGGCGGAACGGGCTGCTGGAACCGCTCGGGTTAGGTCTGACCAACAGCAACTATCGACTGCGCCTCCCCTCGGGGCGCAGTTACTTTTTGCGCCATGGCCACCCCAATCCGGTGCGCCTTGGCATCGACCGCCCCACCGAGTGGCAGCTTTATCAGGGGGCGATGGCCGAAGGGCTGGCGCTGCCCTGCCACTATGGTGATCCCGCCAGCGGTCTGATGCTGCTCGAATGGTGCGATGAGCCAAACTGGGTGCACACGGCGCCACCTGCAGCCGATCAGCCCCGTCTGCTGGCTGAGGTGCTGCGCAAGCTCCATCGCCTACCGCTGCCTGCGGTGGTGATGGAGGTGCGGGCTCACGCGGCGGGCTATCGCGCCCGACTGGCCCGCATTCCCTCCTGGCTGCCCGCCCTGGAGCGGGGCTTGCTCGCCAGCAGTGAGCCAAATGATTGCTGGTGCCCTTGCCACCATGATCTCAATCCGGCTAACTTGTTGGGAAGCAAACCCTGGGTCATCGACTGGGAGTATGGCGCGGCAGGTCACCCCGGCTTTGAGCTCGCCAGCATCCAGCGCACCCATGAGTGGCCCGCCGAGCGGCGCGACGCGCTGGAAGCGCACTATCTGCAGGCCCTGCCGCGCCACCAGTGGCCCGATTTTCAGAGCGAGGCATTTTTACCCTGGGTCGACTATATCGGCCTGCTCTGGGCCCTGCTGATGGCAGAGCAACAGCCCACACTCGACTATGACACCCTGATCGCCATCAACCGGCAACGACTGGAGTAACAGATGATAAACAAGGTGCGCTGGCACAAGCCGAAAACCTGGGGTCTGCTGCTGATCGGCCTGCTGCTGACCGGCTGCTCCACCCGGGTGATCTACTACTGGCTCGATACCGCCATCATCTGGCAACTGGATGACTACTTTGCCCTCTCCTATTCACAGAAGGATCTGCTCAGCCGCGAAGTGAAGGGGCTGATGGCCTGGCACCGCCAGCACGAGCTACCCCGCTACGCCCGGGATCTCGATACCCTAGCCAGAGCGGTGGCCAGCCCCATGACGCCGGAACAGATCTCGACCAACCTCGATGCGGTGCAACAGAGCCTGACCCGCACGCTGGAGAACGCCATTCCCCGCACCGTCAGGCTGGCGAGCACTCTGACCGACGAGCAGGTGGCCCGCTTTATGACCGATCGGGTCAAGCGGCAACAGGAGCGGCAAAAGGACTTTGCCACTGAGCCCAAAGAGCAGATGCTGGCGGAGTTTCGCGACAAGATGAACAAGCGACTCGAGTTCTGGATTGGCGAGGTGAAACCAGCACAGGCGCCACTGGTGGCCCAGTGGGCCGAATGGCAATACGAGCTGATGCCCCCTTGGCTCGAGTTCCAAACCTCCTGGACCAAAGAGCTGGACAGGCTGATGAAGCAGCGCCAGAGCCCCGGTTTCACCCGCGAGCTGACCGGGCTGCTGGCACAGGGGGATGGCATGATGGATGGCCGCTTCACCGGTTATACCGAGCAGTCGCGCCAGCGCACCGTCAACTGGCTGAGCGCCATGAGCCAGTCGCTGGATATCTCCCAGCGGGCCCATCTCTACTCCCTGCTCAAGGGCTATGCCCGCGACTTCGAACAGATGACCGGCAGCTGACGAGCAGCACCGAATGGTGCCATGCGTTCGGGCCTACCTTGTTCAAACCGGGCGTTTGTGGTAGTTTGCTCTTCCTATTTATCGGGAATTCACTTTTTGCGCCTTATCGACAAAGTAAAACTGGTGCTGGTAACTCTGGTTATCGCCCTTACCCTGCTTTGTTCCATCGCCCGAATGGAAGGCCCGCTGCTACCCGCATATCCCCAGAGTGAACAGCAGCAGACTCAGGTGTTCAATCAGGTTAGCGACAGCGATGATGGCATCATCAAGTTTGTCGCCAGCTATCAGAATCACCTGTTGCGCCTCGAACAATCCCTGCGCAGTGACAACCTGCCCAAGAGTGTGGTCTACGAGCTGATCCAGAGCTGGTCGGCCCAGGCCATCCTGCTGTTGCTGCTCGGCTGGCTGATGCTGACCCCCCTCATCTATCACAGACAGGGCTTTCGCGACCATTTCGCGACGATCCACCGGCGTCATCTACAGCGCCAACATCTGCAATACCGCTTCAGCCAAAGCTATCTGAGCGCCTGACCCCGGAGGGGCTGGCACATCCACTGTTTGCTCATCTCCTCTTCCTGACGGATCCGGCGGCTGCCTGATCCGCATCTGATGCATCCCATTTTTTGCGCCTTGCCGAGCCTTGCTGCTATCGGCCTGCGCACCATTCTCCTGACAGAGGCTTATTTGCCATGAGAAAGAGCAATCGCACCATTCTCAACCGCATGAGCAAGTGGCAGTACGCACTGCTGCTGTTGATGCTGTTGACCTTTACTTTTTACTCCCTGCCCACCTTTTTCGGTGAGCAGCCCTCCCTCGGCCTGCACGGACAGCAGCGCCTGACTTCCCCGCAACAGATGTTGCTGAGCGACAAGCACCTGACACCGGTCAAGGTTATCGAACAAGCCGAGCGGGTCGAGCTGGTGTTTGCCAACCAGGGTGAGCAACAGCGCGCCAAGCAGTTGCTGGAGCAGCAAGGGGTCGACAGTGCCGCCCTGACCCTGGAGTTTTACTCCAACGCACCGAGCTGGATCACTCGCCTCGGCGCCGACCCCATCAAGCTGGGGCTCGACCTGCGTGGCGGCTCCCAACTGCTGATCGGGGTGGACGTGGACTTTGTCATCGACAACCAGACCAAGAATCTGGTGGATACCCTGCGCACCCGCTTCCGTGAAGCCAACCTGCGCGGCGCCAGCGTCGTGCGCACGGCACAGGGCGCCGTAGCCGTCACCCTGCCGGAGGTCGCCGAACAGGAGAGCTGGCTCGCCATCATCAAGGAGAGTGCCGGCACCCGTCAGGATCAGTGGAAGCTGACCCGCTCCGGCAATGACCTGAAACTGGTGCTGAGCGACGCGGAGCGTACCCTGCTGGTCAACAACGCCGTGACCCAGAACCTGTCGATCCTGAAAAAACGGATCAACGAGCTCGGCATCGTCGAGGCCTCGGTGGTGCGTCAGGGCCAGGATGGTATCCGTATCGAACTGCCCGGGGTGCACAACCCCAAGCAGGCTAAAGAGGTGATCGGGGCCACCGCTTCGCTGGCCTTCTACGAGGCCAAAGCCGACAGCCACTTCTATATCGCCGATCGCAACGGTCAGGCCGTCGGCATGGCGCGCAAGCCGGTGCTGACCGGCGAGCACATCGTCGATGCCCGCGCCAACATGGGCGAAATGGGTCAACCCCAGGTCAATATCGTGCTCGACACCCTGGGTGGCAGCAAGATGAACCAGTTTAGCCGCCAGCATGTGGGCAAGCCGATGGCGACCGTCTTCACCGAGTACAAGACCAATGCTCAGGGCAAACTGCGCGCCCAGAGCGAGGTTATCAACGTCGCCACCATCCAGACCGCCCTTGGCAACCAGTTCCGCATCACCGGCATTGGCAGTCTGCCGGAAGCGCAAGAGCTGGCCATGCTGCTGCGCGCCGGCGCCCTCACCGCCCCCCTCAAGATCCTGGAAGAGCGCTCCATTGGCCCGACGCTGGGGATGCAGAATATCGAGGCGGGCTTCACCGCGCTGGCCTTCGGTATGGCGGGCATGATGCTGTTCATGATGGCCTGGTACCGCAAGTTCGGCTGGGTTGCCATCACGGCGCTGGTCGCCAACCTGTTGATGCAGGTCGGCATGTTGGCAGTGCTGCCGGGCGCCGTGCTGACCCTGCCGGGGATCGCCGGTCTGGTGCTGACAGTGGGCATGGCAGTGGATACCCATGTGCTGATCTTCGAGCGGATCAAGGACCGTCTGCGAGAAGGTGGCTCACTGGCCAACGCCATCGACTTTGGCTATCGCTCGGCCTTCCATACCATCTTCGATGCCAATATCACCACCCTCATCTGCGCCGTGGTGCTCTATTCCATCGGCTCCGGGCCGCTGCAGGGCTTCTCCATCACCCTCATTCTGGGTCTGCTCTCCAGCATGATCACCGGGATCTGGGGGACGCGCGCCATCATCAACCCCCTGTGGGGACGCAGCAGCGAGCGCACGTTGAAGGTGTAACGGGACCGTTGTCCCTCTGATGATCGGCTTTGGCTGCGCCATCGGCCATGGATATGGCCGGGGCGGCCAAAGCAGAACACTATTTCCCGGCGTGTCGCGACACGTCGTGATGGGCCAACAGCCAAATGCTGGCTGGCCAAGGAGAACATTATGTTGAGAATGATCGTTGCCATGGGGCTGACCCGTTGGCGTTATATTGGCCTGTGGGCTTCCATCCTGCTGACCGTGGCCAGCGTCGCCATCTTGCTGGTGAACGGCCTGACATTGGGGCTCGATTTTACCGGCGGGATCCTGCTGGAGTTTCATATCCAGACCCTGAAAGAGGCCCATGAGCTCAATGCCATGCTGGTCTCCCCGCTGGCGGGAGCCGTTGAGCTGAGCTCGGCCGGTATTCCCGGCGAGTGGCTGATCAAGCTGCCCCCCCACGAACTGCCCTGGCCCGCGGAGGATCTCGCCACCATGCTGACCCAACAGCTGGGGATGCCGGTCGAGTTGCTACGCACCACCATCGTTGGCCCTCAGGTGGGTGCCGAGCTGTTCCAGCAGGGGATGCTGGCGGTGCTGGTCGCTTCGCTGGCGATGTCGGCCTACCTGGCGTTTCGTTTCGAGTGGCGTCAGGCCATCGGCATCCTGCTCTCGGTGGTCCATGACGCCATCGTGGCGCTGGGGCTGCTGTCACTGTTTCAGATCGAATTCGATCTGAACATCATCGCCGGTTTGATGGCGGTGATCGGCTACTCCCTCAACGACAGCATCGTTATTTCGGACAGGTTGCGGGACCTGCTGAGCTCGCGTACCCAGATGGGGATCCACGAGTGCTCCGATGTGGCCATCAAGGCGACCTTCAGTCGCACCATGATCACCTCGGGCACCACCCTGTTTACCGTGGGTGCGCTGCTGCTGTTTGGCGGTGACGCCCTCTACGGCTTCTCCTTCACCCTGTTTGCCGGGATCCTGGTGGGCACCGTCTCCTCCATCACCGTTGCCTCGACCGTGCAGGAGCTGCTTGGGCTCACCCCGCAGGCATACCAGAAGAAGAGCGAAGAGCCACTGGCCAACGCAGCTTGAACCTTGTTAATCAGGCCCGGCTTACCGGGCCTCAACGAACCGGGCCCCTGCCAACCATTGGCAGGGGCTTTTTCCATCTATCCTCTCGGTCTCTCGCCGCCCCTTTTGGTACTCGGCTCACTTCAATTGACAACTGACCATATTGAAAGCAATGACGGATCAACCCGTCATTTTTAATAACAAAAAGGTCATTTTATTACGTCAAAAACCATAAAATGTGACTGAAAGCACTTTCTTGAGGGCTCAAAGGAGGCAACATTGTAGTGATTTATCTACAAAGGGATATGAGATGTTGTTACAACCTGCCAATACAGCAAAATCCAGACAGTTGCTGAACGAGACCATGGCTTTGGTACTCGCAGGAGGGCGGGGTAGTCGCCTCAAACAGTTAACCGACAACCGTGCAAAACCTGCCGTTCATTTCGGCGGCAAGTTCCGCATCATCGATTTCGTGCTCTCCAACTGCATCAACTCCGGCATTCGTCGGGTCGGTGTCGTCACCCAGTACAAATCCCACAGCCTGTTGCGCCATCTCCAATCGGGCTGGTCTTTCCTGCGCTACCAGATGAACGAGTTTATCGATCTGCTCCCTGCCCAGCAGCGGGTGGATGAGGTGAACTGGTATCGGGGTACCGCCGATGCGGTCTACCAGAATCTGGATATCATCCGCGATCACGCCCCCAAATATGTGGTGGTGCTGGCAGGCGATCACATCTACAAGATGGATTACGCCGCCATGCTGCTCGACCACGTCAATATGGGCGCCAAGGTGACCGTTGCCTGCATCGAGGTACCACGCAGTGAAGCAAGCGCCTTCGGGGTAATGGCTGTGGATGATGATCGCAAGATCAATGCCTTCGTCGAAAAGCCCGCCAACCCGCCCGCCATGCCGGGCAAGGCCGACACCGCGCTGGCCTCCATGGGCGTCTATATCTTCGATGCGGAGTATCTCTATCAGCTGCTGGAAGAGGACATTGCCAACGAGCAGTCCCATCACGATTTCGGCATGGACGTGATCCCCCGCGTGGTGAAAGAGGGCACCGCATTCGCTCACCCGTTCGGCATGTCCTGCGTGGGCTGTGCCCCTGACAGAGAGCCCTATTGGCGCGATGTGGGCACCGTAGACTCCTTCTGGGAAGCCAACATGGATCTCGCCTCGGTCACCCCGGAGCTGGATATCTACGATCAGGAGTGGCCAATCTGGACCAGCCAGAACATGACGCCCTCCGCCAAGTTCGTACAGGACAGAAACGGCCAGCACGGCATGACCATCAACTCGATGTTCTCCGGCGGCACCATCGTCAGCGGCTCCTTCATCCTGAGCTCGGTGCTCTTCACCAATGTACGGGTCGATTCGTTCTGTACTCTGGATCAGGCAGTGATCTTCCCGGGTGTGGAGATCGGCGCTGGCTGCCGACTGCGTCGGGTGGTGATCGACAAGGGGTGCAAGCTGCCGGAAGGGATGGTGATCGGTGAGAACGCCGATGAAGATGCCCGCCGCTTCCATCGCTCCGAGCAGGGGATCGTGCTGGTCACCAAGCCCATGCTGGATGCACTGGCAAAAACGGTGCGTAAGCAGGCTGTGCCGGCATAACTCTTCACCCAGCACTGTTATCGCGACAAACAACGGGAGCCCTTGCAGGCTCCCGTTTTTTACGGCCACTTGCCCCCGCCATTCGACCTCCTCTTGCTAGTCCGTAAAAATATTATTACAGAAATAGTTTTTCATGGACAAACATGGCAGTTAATCCAAACCTTTAGCGATGAGCAGTACTTCCATATTGCCAAAAGGCTATTAAAATCCATATTCACACTTGAAAGTTGGCATTTACTTGGTATTGTGGTGGCCATTCGTAACGAAAGCGGTACTTTCGTAAATAAATAATTACACCCAATGATATCAGAACCAGCGTGCTGACTCTGGCGAGGCAAACAAGCTATGCAACGAGATCCCCTGAACAACATCCATATCCAGTCCGAACAAGTGATGATCACCCCTGCCCAGCTCAAGGAGAAGTTACCCATCTCCGACAAGGCGCTGGCATTCGTACAAGGGGCCCGCACTACCATCGCCGACATCATTCACCGCCGAGATCACCGGCTGCTGGTGATCTGTGGTCCCTGCTCGATCCACGACATGGACGCCGCCAAAGAGTACGCAACCAGACTCAAAGCGCTGCATGACGTCTATCAGGACTCTCTCTACATCGTCATGCGGGTCTACTTTGAGAAGCCACGCACCACGGTCGGCTGGAAAGGCTTTATCAACGATCCGAACCTGGATGGCACCTTCGATGTGGAGCTGGGGCTGCACCGCGCCCGAGAGCTGCTCTGCTGGCTGGCGGAGCTGGAGCTGCCGCTGGCGACCGAAGCGCTCGATCCCATCAGCCCGCAATACCTGGCGGAGCTCTTCTCCTGGTCGGCTATCGGTGCCCGGACCACCGAATCCCAGACCCACAGGGAGATGGCCTCCGGCCTCTCCATGCCGGTCGGCTTCAAAAACGGCACCGACGGCAACCTCGGCACCGCCATCAATGCTCTGCAGGCGGCCTCCTCCCCTCACGCCTTTATGGGGATCAACCAGCAGGGCCAAGTTGCGCTGCTGCAGACTCAGGGCAACCCGGATGGCCACGTGATCCTGCGCGGCGGCAAACATCCCAACTACGACTCGGTCAACGTGTCACTGGCGGAAGAGGCGCTGGAAAAAGCGGGCCTTCTGCCGAGCCTTGTGGTGGATTGCAGCCACGGCAACTCCAGCAAGGATCACCGTTTGCAGCCCAAGGTAGCCGACAACGTCATCCACCAGATCCAGGAGGGCAACCGCTCCATCATCGGGGTGATGCTCGAATCCAACCTGTTCGAGGGAAACCAGTCCAGCGAGCAGCCCAAGTGCGAGATGCACTACGGGGTCTCCATCACCGATGCCTGCATCGACTGGGAGACCACGGATGCACTGCTGGCCCGTTGCCACAGCCAGCTGGCGGCGCCACTCAAGAGCAGAACTGGTGGTTAAGCCGTGATATCTTGATGCAACATATTGAATCACAAGGTGCCGCTGCAGGCGGCACCCACAGGGACTGAAGATGGCAGAAGAGTTGAATGCCCTCAGGGACAAAATTGATGCGGTAGACCGGCAGCTGATCGATCTGCTGGCCGCCCGTCTGGCCCTGGTGGGAGAAGTGGGTGAGGTAAAGAGCCGCCACGGCCTGCCCATCTATGCACCGGATCGGGAGGCGAGCATGCTAGCCCGCCGCCGCGCCGAGGCCGAGCAGCTGGGAGTGCCCGGCGATCTCATCGAAGACGTGCTGCGCCGGGTGATGCGCGAATCTTATGCCAGCGAGAAAGATACTGGCTTCAAGTGCATAAAGCCGGATCTTGGCAAGGTGGTCATCATCGGCGGTCAGGGCCAGCTGGGCCGGCTGTTCGGCCATATGTTCGGCCTTTCAGGATATCGGGTCGAGACGCTGGAGCAAGCCGATTGGCCGCGCGCTGACGAGATCCTCGCCGGAGCCGGTCTGGTGATGGTGGCGGTGCCCATCGATATCACCTGCCAGATCATCGATCGCCTTGGCAACCTGCCCGCCCACTGCCTGCTGGTGGATGTCACCAGCGTGAAAGCGGCACCGCTCGAGCATATGCTGGCGGTGCACCAAGGGCCGGTACTGGGGCTACACCCCATGTTCGGGCCAGATGTGGCGAGTCTCGCCAAGCAGGTGATCGTCTGCTGCCAGGGTCGTGACCCCACCGCCAGCCAGTGGCTGCTTGAGCAGATGACCATCTGGGGCGCCCGCTTGCAACAGGTGGAAGCCAAGGCCCACGATGAGGCGATGACCCTCATTCAGGCACTGCGTCACTTCGCCACCTTTGCCTATGGCTGGCACCTCTCCCGGGAGCAGGCCAATCTGGATCGCCTGCTGAGTTTGAGCTCTCCCATCTACCGGCTGGAGCTCGCCATGGTGGGGCGACTGTTTGCCCAGGATCCCCACCTCTATGCCGACATCATTTTGTCGTCACCGCAGAATCTGGCGATGATCCGCCGCTACTACCAAAACTTCGGCGAAGCGCTGGGGCTGCTGGAGCGGGGGGACAGGGACGGTTTCATCGAGGCCTTCTCGCAAGTCTCCGATTTCTTCGGCGAACACGCCGACCAGTTCCTGCGTGAAAGCCGTATGCTGCTCGCCCAGGCCAACGATCGCCGCCAACACGGCTAATCCCGCCATTTCATCAATAGAAGCCTGCCTGCGGGTTGCCATCTTCTGAGGCAACCCGTTTTATTACCCTCTGGAAGTGCGTACAGCTATCGGATAGTCGCCATCTTTCTGACGCACGCCTGCTCTCTGTCGTCCACCCGCTTGGCAAACCAGGCGGTGGTGAGGTTTCGGGTGATTTTCGGACTCTTTAGCTGAATACCGGGCAGGATGGCACG
This sequence comes from Aeromonas aquatilis, assembly GCF_054052405.1. Lineage (NCBI taxonomy): Bacteria > Pseudomonadati > Pseudomonadota > Gammaproteobacteria > Aeromonadales > Aeromonadaceae > Aeromonas > Aeromonas aquatilis. The sequence continues at coordinate 106,611 of NZ_JBSTYP010000005.1, forward strand.
GGGCAACCGCTTGCCCGCTTTCTGGTCTGCCAGCGTAAACACGCGATGATAGAGGTCACTCTGGCCAAATTCGGCGGTATCGCCAAGTTTGAGGCTCTGGTGGATCGCCTGCTGACTCATATTGATCCGGCTGGCGATGGTATAGACCGCGAGTTCCGTCTTGCCCGGCAGTTCGGAGTCGTAGCGGATCAGATCGCCATCCAGAGCCAGCGTGGTGCCGCTCAAACGGCTGACAGCGGCCTGAAAGGCGGCATTACGACTGGCATACCACCCCGCATTGAAGTCAGCGAAGCGGTAGAGTGTGTCAGGGTACTGCGCCTCGTAGCCGAAAATGTGTTTGGTGCCAAACCAGACGCCGCCACGGCGGGTAAAGACCTCGTGGCGAATGGAATCCTTGACGGGATAGGGGTAGCCACGGGCATTGGCCTCGGCAAAGGCGATGCTCACCTGCATCGGGCCGCCGGTATGCACCGGGTTCATGTTGCCAAACAGGGTCTTGCCCATCGGCAGCATGCTGATCATGTCCTCGAAGATTTCGCTCATCTCCCGCTCGGTGCGAAGCGCATCGATGCGCTCGGCATAGCTCTTGCCGGTCGGCGAGTTGATGGAGAGCGCGGCCCGCACCATAAACTCGGGGATCAGCAGCTTGGCCGCCCGCGAGTTGATCTCCTTCCAGGCGATCTTGCCAAGGCCCGGCACCACCGGATCGGCCTGATAGGTCGCCTCCTGCTCCACCACCGCCAGCACGGTGCAGACGTTGTGATCGTTGACTGTCACCCCCTGGGTGGTGAGCGCCGTCACCACATCGTTGGCCCACCCCTGTTTGTCGACCACATGACGGGGCAGAAACCTCACGATGCGGCTCTTCATGTCCGCCGGCTTGCGCGGCTGCATGGCTGGCGGGGTCGCCTTTTTGGCAGGCACAGTCGCGCCCGTTGTGTCGCCAGGCACCGGGGCAGAAGCGGGGTCGCTGGCACAGCCTGCCAGCAATAGGGGGATGGAGAGCGCGAGCGCGCGTGCGAAAGGGGCAACAGAACAGAAAGCAGGCGTCATCAGACTATCCGATACAGGGGCTGGAGGCAGACCGGCCAAGGGGCAGGTACTCAGGTATGTGCCCGATTGTAGAGGATTGCTCCCAGAGGCTAAAGCCCCATTCTCTGCCACCTTGGCCCAGCCAGAGCATGGCGCAACCAAGCCACCACATGGAGAACACCTTCGCTTGCACCCGCTTTTATTGCGACTGATTTACATTTAAAATCTGGCCGCTTGGATGTTCACGGATAGATCCCATGGATACACTGACCTCTCTCTCCATACTGTTACAACAGTGGCTGCTCACCCCGATCTGGCACTGTCTGCTCGGCTTGTTTGACCTCAACGGACGGCTCGGGGGCCCCTTCTTGCTGATCTCGGGAACGGTCGCCTACCTCCTCTATCGCGCCCGCCGGCATCAGGGTGATCCGGCGACAGAGGGCGGTTTTGCCCGCTTTCTCGGCGGTCGCGCCATCTGGCTACATCCCTCTGCGCTGCTGGATTATCAATATTATCTGGTGCGCGCCCTGCTGCATGTGGCCCTGCTGGTGCCCATCCTGACCCTGCTCAACCCCTGGCTGCTGCAAGCGGAAGATGTCTCCCTCGCGCTCGCCCGCTTGTGGGGCGAGCGCCCCCGGCTGGCGGAGCTGAGCTGGCTGATGATGCTCTACGGCCTCGGGGTATTTCTGGTCAGCGATTTCGTCCACTACTGGCTGCACCGCGCTTTTCACAGTCGCTGGCTGTGGGAGTTCCACAAGGTGCATCACAGCGCCACCGTGATGGTGCCACCGACCGCCAGTCGCATTCATCTGGTAGAGAAGTTATGCGAAATGGTGGCCAAAGGGAGCGCGCTTGCCCTCTACTCCGGTGCTTTCTACTGGCTGTGTGGCGGCACGGTGCGCCCCTACACCCTGTTTGGCATCGGCTACCTGGTGCTGATCTTCAACTCGCTGGCAGCCAACCTGCGCCATACCCATATCTGGCTCTCGTTCGGCCCGCGACTGGAGCATCTCTTTAACAGCCCGGCCCAGCACCAGATCCACCACAGCCGGGATCCCCGCCACTTCAATCACAACTTCGGCACCAATCTGTCGATCTGGGACTGGTGGTTTGGCACCCTCTATGTCACCACTCGCCAGCCCGAGCCCCTCTCCTTTGGAGTTGGGCCAAAAGACAATGCCCATTACAGCCACCTGAGTGCGCTGATACTGCGCCCCTTTCTGGTGACAGCACGCAAACTATGGCGTGCCCTGCCCCGCCCGGGCAGCCGCAAAGCCGTGCCGGACTGACACACCACCGGCGCCATACGCCATTGCACACCGCGTCCCCATGAAAAAGGCTATGTCCCAATTACGTGTTGAAAGGCTAAGCTTGAAGTAGGCCATCACCTTGAGGTCTACCATCATGGATACCCCAGCCTTTC
>NZ_JBSTYP010000006.1:0-107720 GCF_054052405.1 Aeromonas aquatilis
GCGGCTTGTCAGTCAGTGAGTGGCCCCCTGGTGCCGAGCTAAAAAAGAACCCCCTCTTTGAAAAAGAGGGGGTTCTTCAGCAATCTGAAAGGAGCCATAATGGCTCCTTTGTTATATCCAAAATTCCACCCCATCACGGGCTCAAGGATGGCTACCTGATTTAGACACCTGCCTTGGCCAGCGCAGCAGAGACGATCTGCTGGGCCTCTTGCTGGATGAGGTCGAGGTGCGCGTCGCCCTTGAAGCTCTCCATATAGATCTTGTAGATGGACTCGGTACCGGAGGGGCGCGCCGCGAACCAGCCGTTCTCGGTCACCACCTTGAGGCCACCGATGGCGGCATCGTTGCCCGGCGCCTTGGTCAGCTTGGCGATGATGGGCTCACCGGCCAGGGTGGAGGCTTCCACCAGCGCCGGATCCAGCTTGGAGAGCACCGCTTTCTGGGCACTGTTGGCCGGGGCGTCGATACGGCGATAGCTGGAGCGGCCAAACTTGGCTTCCAGTGCGTCGTAATGAGCCTGCGGATCCTTGCCGGTCACCGCAAGAATTTCCGCCGCCAGCAGCGCCAGAATGAAGCCATCCTTGTCAGTGGTCCAGACGGTGCCATCTTTGCGCAGGAAGGAAGCGCCCGCGCTCTCCTCGCCACCAAAGCCGAACTCGCCGCTGTAGAGGCCATCCACGAACCACTTGAAGCCGACCGGCACCTCTTTCAGGGTGCGGCCAATCTCGCCAGCCACCCGGTCAATCATGGAAGAAGATACCAGCGTCTTGCCGACGGCAGCATCGGCAGACCAGCCGGTGCGATGGGTAAACAGATACTGGATCGCCACCGCCAGGTAGTGGTTCGGGTTCATCAGGCCAGACTTGGTAACGATACCGTGACGGTCGTAGTCAGGGTCGTTGCCAAGGGCGATGTCGAACTTGTCCTTGAGGGCAATCAGGCTAGCCATGGCGAACGGGCTGGAGCAGTCCATCCGGATCTTGCCATCTTTATCCAGGGTCATGAAGGAGAAGGTCGGATCGACCTTGTAGTTCACCACCTCGATATTCAGGCCATAGGTCTTGGCGATGACGTCCCAGTAGGCGACGCCGGAGCCGCCCAGCGGATCAACACCGATCTTGATGCCCGCGTCCTTGATGGCATCCATGTCCAGCACGTTCTTCAGATCATCCACATAGGGGGTGACATAGTCGTGCTCGATCACGAACGGGCTCTTGAGCGCCTCGGCGAACGGCATCCGTTTCACGCCAGCCAGACCCGCTTCCAGAATGGCGTTGGCACGATCCTCCACCCACTTGGTGATCTCCCCTTCGGCGGGGCCACCGTGAGGCGGGTTGTACTTGAAGCCACCATCTTCCGGCGGGTTGTGAGACGGCGTGATCACCACACCGTCTGCCAGCGCGGCAGGCTTGCTGGCGTTGTAGCCCAAGATGGCGTGGGAGATGACCGGGGTCGGGGTAAAGCCCATACCGGCTTGAATGCGGGTTTCAACGCCGTTGGCCGCCAGCACTTCCACCGCGCTGGCAAAGGCGGATTCGGACAGGGCGTGGGTATCCATGCCGACAAACAGCGGGCCAGTGATACCGGCCTGCTGACGATACTCCACCAGCGCCTGGGTCACCGCCAGAATATGGGATTCGGTAAAGGCGCTGTGCAGGGCGCTGCCACGATGGCCGGAGGTACCGAAGGCAACCCGCTGCTCGGGGCGGCTCATTTCAGGCTTGTTGAGGTAGTAGGCACTGACCAGACGGGGGATGTTGGTCAGGTCGCTTAAACGGGCCGGCTGACCGGCGTGGGAATGCTGAGCCATGGCGTTTTCCTTGCGTAATGGCGGCCTTGGCGGGCAAGGCCTGAGTCTTGATAAACCGTTAAATGGCGCCACACACCTGCGCGATCACCTCTTCGCCATAGCCCATGCTGGCCATCAGCTGGGCCACCATGTTCTGCTTGCGGCTGGTGTTGGTGTTGGTGATCACCCAGAACGGGGTCTCCGGTACCGGCTTGGGCTTGGTGGTGCTACCACTGGCACGCAGAGCCTCGGGATCCCGTGAAAAATAGACGCGCTTGCGCCCCTTGATTTCGGTGGCCTGGGTAAACCCGACCGGATCATCCCGGTAGAGGGTACTGAGCACCTGCATAAAGCGGTTGATGGACTTCTCTTCCTTTTGCAGCTCACCGGAATCGAGCAGGGCTTGCAGCCCTTGCCGGGTGGCTACCGCACCAGGCTGCGCGACGGCAGCTGGCTCAGCAACCGGCACTCGTTGGTGAACAGGCTGTTCCAGCAGACGGCGCAGGATATCGGAGGCACTCTCACCAATGTGCCGGGTCTGGCTGGCGATATAGAAGTAGAGATCGTCATCAAGCTCGATGGTTTTCATAGGGATGCGCTGGACTCGTCGAAATTCGGATGCGGCGATTATACATAGGCAAACCCGACAGCCCAAGCAAGGGGCTGGCAGATGTACATGAATCTCATCGAGAATACGGCATAATAGCGGGCCAAGTGTGTGATCAGCCGCACTGATAGCCGATCAGGACGGAATTTTTAGAAAAAAAACTACATTAATTCCCTATCCGTCGGACGAAATCCTTTTCTTTCCAGTGCGTTAAATACAACAGCGATACGCACCCACGACCGACAAGGTGTCATTTTGCAACAAAACAGCATATTGAACTTCAAGGAGCAGGGTCAGGGCCCGGCGGTCATTCTGATCCACGGCCTGTTTGGCAGTCTCGACAACCTCGGCCTGCTGGCCCGAGCCCTCTGCGAACAGTACCGGGTCATCAGCGTTGATCTGCGTAACCACGGCGCCTCCTTTCATGGCAGCGAGATGAGCTATCCGGCCCAGGCAGCCGATATCCTGACCCTGATGGATCGGCTGGAGATTGCCGACGCAACCCTGATTGGCCACTCGATGGGTGGCAAGGTGGCGATGCAGGTCGCCAAGCTGGCGCCAGCGCGGGTGACCAAGCTGGTGGTGGCCGATATGGCGCCAGTCGCCTATCCCCACTCCCGCCACCAGAATGTCTTTGCCGGCCTCAACGCCACCCTGCGCACGCCGCCGCAAAGCCGCAATGAAGCGGAAGCCATGCTGGCGCAGCACATCGAGATCGCCGGGGTGCGCCAGTTTCTGCTCAAATCCTTCGCCAAAGGCGAGCATGGCTGGGGTTGGCGCTTCAATGTGCCCGCCCTTGAGCAAAACTACGCCAACATCATGGGCTGGCCCGAGGATGAGCGCCGCTTCGAGGGGCCAGTGCTCTTTATCAAAGGGGGGGATTCCGATTACATGCAGCCGCAATACAGCGAGGTGGCACTGGCCCAATTCCCGGCGGCAAAGGTGCGTGTCATCGCCGGAACCGGCCACTGGCTGCATGCGGAAAAACCGATGTTGTTCAACAAACTGGTTGTGGATTTCCTGTCCACAGGCGGTTAACAGTTCCAAATCCTTTGTGATATAGTGCGCCCGTCATAAGGAGTGTGCGCAATCCATGCTAAGTGAACATATCGACCTGATCGAAAGTTTGGGCCTCAAGTTATTCTTTGTGGCCATTTTCATATTGATTGGCCTGGCCATTCAGGACGTTCTCAAACGCGGCAACGTGCCCCGTTTCGGTCGTTTCATCGTCTGGTTGGTACTGTTTCTGGGTTGTGCAGGTTTTGTCGCCAAGGGGCTGATCGAACTGGGCTGGGAAGGCTCAGGACTAGGCTAACAATTTTCATCTGTGATGTATGGCCAAACAGCAAACTGATCGAACAACACTGGATCTGTTCGCAAACGAGAAGCGCCCCGGCAGGCCAAAGACCAACCCACTCCCCCGCGAGACCCAACTCAAGATCAACAAGCGTAACCAGCTTAAGCGCGATCGGGAGAATGGGCTGAAGCGGGTAGAGTTAAAGGTGGAGGCCGAGTTGCTGGAGCGCCTGAACCAACTTGCGTTGCAACAGAACATCAGCCGAGCCGAGCTGATCCAATCTATCCTGAAGCAACAGATTGAGTCCGCCTTTGCGGTGGATATTGCAGTCTGAGCGTCAAGCATTAACACCAAATACGGGTAACTAAACACTATGGCAAGTGTAGGTCTGTTTTTTGGCAGCGATACCGGTAACACCGAAGCTGTCGCCAAGATGATCCAGAAAGAGCTGGGCAAGAATCTGATTGAAGTCCGTGACATCGCCAAGAGCAGCAAGGCCGACATCGAGAACTTCGATCTGCTGATGTTCGGCATCCCGACCTGGTACTACGGCGAAGCACAGGCCGACTGGGACGACTTCTTCCCCGATCTGGGCGAAATCGACTTCACCAACAAGCTGGTTGCCATCTTCGGTTGTGGCGATCAGGAAGACTACGCCGAGTACTTCCTCGACGCCATGGGTACCCTGCGCGACATCGTTGAAGCCAAAGGCGCCATCATCATCGGTCACTGGCCGACTGCCGGTTACGAATTCGAAGCCTCCAAGGCGCTGGTAGATGACAAGCACTTCGTCGGTCTGGGCATCGACGAAGATCGTCAGCCTGAATTGACCGCCGAGCGCGTCAAAGGCTGGTGCAAGCAGCTGCACGAAGAGATGTGCCTGGGCGAGCTGGAGTAATCCGCTTCCCCTCATACCTCTGACAACAAGGGCCCCGACGGGGCCCTTGTTGTATCTGCTTGTTGCGATGCCCGCCTTTATTCTCCCCTGTTATTCACCTCTGTGCTCCGGTTTGGCCCGCACATAGAGGGTGCGCTTGACCTGCGCCACCAGCTCGCCGCACTTGTCCTGCACCGTAACCTCGAATTCTGGGAAGTGTTTGTTGCCACCTTCAGTCGCCGCCACGATTTCGGCCAGCTTGCCCTCGGTCAGGTTAAACTCGGCCACCAGCTTGCCCTTGCCCGGCTTGATGTAGTTGATGCTGCCCGCCTTGTCCCAGACGTAGTAGCGATTTTTGAAGTAGCCCATCAGCATCAGCGGATAGATGGGGTCCGTCATGGCAAACATGCTGCCGCCAAACTGGGTTCGGTTGGCGTTCTTGTTCCACCAGCGGGATTTGAGGGTCACCCGGCAGTAGCGAAAGTCATCGCTCAGGGTCTCTATCTTGATACCGGCGCCCCAGAAAGGGGGCCAAGCGTTGAGTGCGCGGCGCACCCAGGCCGCATTGTCAAAAAGCCAATCCATGGATCTCATCCGACCAGAAATATGAAAGTTACATCTTATCAACATCTGCCATGCCAGCAAGTCGGACGACACGATTGATTATTTCAATCCAACCGGCCATTTATGGCTAAACCCCTTGAATTGCTGGGTTTATTTTTAGGGAGGCTACGACCTATAATGACAGGCCAAGCGAGTTCAAGGTTGCCATTCCTGCGGCAGTCCATCAAAATAACCCCACCTTCGAGAATGCGAATAAGTAGAATATGGCAGACAACAACCAAGCGTTAAAAAAGGCCGGGCTCAAGATCACCTTGCCCCGGGTCAAAATCCTGGAAATCCTGCAACAGCCGGACTGCCAGCACACCAGCGCCGAAGATCTCTATAAACGACTGATCGACCTGGGTGAAGAGATTGGTCTCGCTACCGTCTATCGCGTTCTCAACCAGTTTGATGATGCCGGTATCGTCACCCGTCACCACTTCGAAGGTGGCAAGTCGGTATTCGAGCTGGCCACTCAGGAGCACCACGACCACCTGGTTTGCCTCGACTGCGGCAAGGTGATCGAGTTCTCCGACGAAGTGATCGAACAGCGCCAGCGCGAGATCGCCAAAAAATTCAATATCCGTCTCACCAACCACAGCCTCTATCTCTACGGCCACTGTGCTACCGGTGAGTGCAAGCACGACGAATAAGTCGGCCGCGACTTGCAGATAACGGACAATAAAAAAGCCAGCTGATGCTGGCTTTTTTATTGTCCGGCGCAGGCCGCTGGCAGCATACAGGGCAGGGTTTCCCCTGCCCCATCGGCTTAGCCTTCGACTTTGCCCCAGGAGTCACGCAGGGCAACGGTGCGGTTGAACACCAGATGCTGCGGGCTGGAGAGCTTGTTGTCGGCGCAGAAGTAACCTTCACGCTCGAACTGGTAAGCCTGCTCCGGCTTGGCGTTCTTCAGGGAAGCCTCGACACGAGCCCCCTCGATGATCACCAGGGATTCCGGGTTCAACGCGGCTTCGAAGTCATCCTCGGCGCCCGGGTTCGGCACCTTGAACAGACGATCGTAGAGACGTACTTCCGCTGGCAGGGAGTGAGTGGCGCTGACCCAGTGGATCACCCCTTTCACCTTGCGGCCATCGGCCGGATCCTTGCCCAGGGTCTCGGGGTCGTAGGAGCAGTAGATGCAGGTGACTTTGTCATCGGCATCTTTCTCGATGCGCTCGGCCTTGATCACATAGGCATTGCGCAGACGCACTTCCTTGCCCAGCACCAGACGCTTGAACTGCTTGTTCGCCTCTTCTTTGAAGTCCGCTTCGTCGATGAAGATCTCGCGGGTGAAGTTCAGCTCGCGGGTACCCATCTCGGCATTGCTCGGGTGGGCCGGGGCAGTCAGCACTTCGTCGGCAGCCAGGTTCTCGATGACCACTTTCACCGGATGCAGCACGGCCATGGCGCGCGGTGCATGTTCGTTGAGGTCTTCGCGGATGCAGGCTTCCAGCATGCTCATCTCGACGATGTTGTCCTGCTTGGTGACGCCGATGCGCTTGCAGAACTCGCGGATGGAAGTCGGGGTGTAACCACGACGACGCAGACCGGAGACGGTCAGCATGCGCGGGTCGTCCCAGCCATCGACGTGCTTCTCGGTCACCAGCAGGTTCAGCTTGCGCTTGGACATGACGGTGTATTCGAGGTTCAGACGAGAGAACTCGTACTGACGCGGGTGGCAGTCGATGGTGATGTTGTCCAGCACCCAGTCGTACAGACGACGGTTGTCCTGGAACTCCAGGGTGCAGATGGAGTGAGTGATCCCTTCCAGCGCGTCCGAGATGCAGTGAGTGAAGTCGTACATCGGGTAGATGCACCACTTGTCACCGGTCTGGTGGTGGTGGGCAAACTTGATGCGGTAGATAACCGGATCGCGCATCACCATGAAGGGGGATGCCATGTCGATCTTGGCGCGCAGGCAGGCGGTGCCTTCGGCGAACTCGCCGTTCTTCATCTTGGCAAACAGCGCCAGGTTCTCTTCCACGCTGCGATCGCGGAACGGGCTGTTTTTGCCTGCTTCAGTCAGGGTGCCACGGTACTCGCGCATCTGCTCGGGCGTCAGCTCGTCCACATAGGCCAGACCCTTTTCAATCAGCTCGATGGCGTAGCCGTGCAGCTTGTCGAAATAGTCGGAGGAGTAGCAGATCTCGCCGTTCCACTGGAAGCCGAGCCACTGTACGTCCTGCTTGATGGACTCTACGTACTCGATATCTTCCTTCACCGGGTTGGTGTCATCGAAACGCAGGTTGCACTGGCCCTGATAGTCGCGGGCGATGCCGAAGTTCAGGCAGATGGATTTGGCGTGGCCGATATGGAGATAACCGTTCGGCTCGGGCGGAAAACGGGTATGCACGCTGCTGTGCTTACCGCTGGCCAGATCTTCATCAATGATCTGACGAATAAAGTTAGTTGGGCTGTTCGCCTGACTCATGGCTCACCTCAAAAAAGCGTCACTGGCGGAAGTTGTGCCGGCTGGCACCCTCATCCCCCCGCCGTCAAGCCGGGTATGATCCCTTATTACGGGCGCTGTCTCAACCTGAATTTGGCACTTCCGGGCCATTTCCCGGCCATTACGCCACTAAAAACGGCGTGGCTTGGCACATTGCACACCAAATGCATAAAAAAGCCCCGCACTAGGCGGGGGCTGAAAGTGATGAAAAACACAAAACAGACAATTACACACAACAAAGGCTCACACGCACAGTCAACCTTTCCCAAATCCGATGCGCCATCGCCCTTGGGAAAGGCGGGTCTTGCGACCCACCTCATGTTAACGGTTGACTGCTATCAGTTCAGTTCGGTGACACGGCTGGTGCGCTTGCCATCGAAGCTGGTGGTACGCAGGTAGACCTTGCCATTCACGCTCGGCTTGGCCGCGGCGTCATAGGCACTCCAGTTGGTACCGTCCAGGCTGTACTGGATGGGCAGACCCGGCAGATCCACGTTCGCTTCCAGCACACCGTTCACTACCTTGGCACCCGGTACGGAGAGGCGGTATTCAACACCGGCCTGATCCAGTTTCGGCAGCACGCGCTGACCCAGTACGTTGGCAAACTGGTTCCACTCTTTGTTGAGGGTGGCCTTGTTGACGAACTTGGTCTCGCCGGAGAACTCACGACCCTTCACATAGTTCAGCTCGAAGCCACCTTTGTGCCAGGCACGCTCGGCCACGGAGAAGATACGCGGGTAGACCATGTATTCGTACTGAGCATCGGTACGCACAGTTTCACTCCACTGCTGACCGGAGATCCCCTTGAACTTGACCGGATCCTGGTCACCCTTGGCCACGAAGGCGTTGCCGTCGCGGTCAACCGAGGTCTCGGCGTTCTGCGGCAGGTTTTCCGGGGCGAAGGCGAACACCTTGCGGGTGTCGTTGAAACGGGTTGCCCAGTAGTAGCCACGCTCGGCCGGGTGTACTTCGTTCGGGAAGTCGAAGTAGAGGTAATCCGGGTTGGACAGCACCACTTGGTAACCCTTGTGGGCCCACTTCATCGCTTCGTTGAAGCCACCCCAGTAGAGGGTTTCCCAGAAGTTGACACGGGTGTTGTCGGTGGCGAAGTCCTTGGCACCGCTGGCGTACTTCAGACCATCTTCCCACGCCTGCAGGGTAGAGAAGCCGCGGTCTTTGACCATCTGGCCCACTTCCTTGGCGAAGTAAACCGGCAGCTCGCCCACTTCCTTGATCTTGCCTTCGTCGATCATCTTCTGGCACATCGGAGACTTGCCAAACGGCTTGTCCTGCTTGCTGGAGTCGACGTTGCCTTTCCAGGCGACCAGCTCTTCTTTCTTGGTGACGGCCGGATCCTGATAGCCACCGCCCTGCATGATGTTCTTCGCCTCATCACCACCGTAGTGCCATGCGGTCAGCGGCTGACCGGCAGCTTGGTGCATCTGGGCAACTTCATCCATGACCTTGGCCACGAAGGTGGCAGCACCCGGCTGGCAAGGGTTGATGAAGGACATCTTGTCGTAGAACTGGACCGAGGTGACGTTGGAGGTGTCCGCCGGATCAGTCAGACGGAACTGGTTGGCTTCCGCTTCTTTGCCTTCCGCCATCAGACGCTTGTAGCGCGCTTCCATGGAGACCACGGCAGCACGGGCGTGGGCCGGCATGTTGATCTCGGGGATCACGGTCACACCGCGGGCCTTGGCATAACGCACCAGATCCACGTAGTCAGACTTGCTGTAGAAACCGGAACCCTGGTTGTCGCTGGTCGGGCCGGAACCCAGTTGCGGCATCAGGCACTTGGTTTCGGACTCGTCGTGGCAACGCTGGCTACCGACCTGGGTCAGCTCCGGCAGACCCGGGATCTCCAGACGCCAGCCTTCATCGTTGGTCAGGCCAAGGTGCAGCACGTTGAGCTTCATGGCAGACATCTGGTCAACCAGATTCTTCATGGTATCCAGACTGCGGAAGTGGCGGGCCACATCGGTCTGCATGCCGCGGTATTCAAAGCGCGGCGCATCCTCGACGGTCATCGGGCTCACCAGCTTGTCATCAACCCCCAGCAGGGAGATCAGGGATTGTGCACCCCAGAACGCCCCGTCGATGTCGCGACCCTGGATCACGGTGCCCTTCTGACCGATGGTCATGTCATAGCCTTCAGCCTGCTTGAGCTTGCTGCCGAGCTTGATGGTAACCGGGTAGCCGGTGTCGGAGAGGGTAACACCCAGCTTGGTCAGTTGAGCCTTCAGGGCCTCGGCGCGATCGCTCGGCAGATCCAGGGCATTGAGCTTGATGGTAGAGAAGTCGATTTGCGGACCAGCCTTGACCACCTGCTTCATCGGGGTCGGCAGGATCTGGTTGTCAATCTTGCCAGCCGGCAGCAGGGTGCTGGTCTGGTTGGCGGCGAAACGGGTTTCGCTGTTCATCAGGATGTTCTTGTCATCCTTGGTGCGCTTCCAGCCATCAGCTGGCATCGGCTTCTCGTAGGTGCTGGCATCATTGATGTTGCTCATGCTGGCCAGCACTTTTGGCTCGGCACCTTCGCTGGCAACATACCAGTTCGGCATGATGTCAGATTCGAACAGTACCCAGTATTCCACCACCAGCGGCACTTCGACCGTGGCATCCTTGGCAAAGCCCTGGAACTTCTCGGTTGGCGTCAAACGATAGAGATCGCCGGTCAGGTGAGTGATGGTGAACTGGTCGTTATCCACACGCTGGATACGACGGATGGAGGAGACGTAGATGCTCCAGTCTTTGGAGGTGACGTCCGCACCGGTGTTGGTCAGGTGCAGCTTGGCAACGCCACAGCTCGCCCACTCGGAGCCGAGCGCCTGGCAATCGAGGCCGGCACCGGCACCGTCGTTGGTGACCACTTCATACTTGACCACCAGGTTGTTGGCGAGGGAGTCGACCACGGCCTGCTTGGCGGCATCGGCTGCCTGGACCTGGCTGACAAAAACGGTAGACATGGCAATGGCTAACAGAGAATGTTTCAAGTTCATAACTGCTGCTCTCATTTGAAGTAAAGGTTCGATTTTCTTGGCTTTTTTATATGGGGCCCCTGAGCGGGGCCCTTAGTTATGTCAACAATGGACTTAGACTTGAGGTGAGCGAGTCGCTCGATTAACGCAGGGTTTTCATCTCACCGGCGATGATTTCGGCCAATGGGCCCAGAATCACCTGCAGGTTCTGCTCACCGAGTTTGACCACACCGGCTGCACCCAGGGCTTTCAGCTTGCGCTCATCGACGATGCTGCGGTCTTTCAGAGTCAGACGCAGACGGGTGATGCAGGCATCGATGGAGACCAGGTTTTCTTGACCACCCAGCACTTCCAGGTATTGCTTGGCCAGCTCGGTACGGTTGGTAGATTGAGCGGCAGCCGGAGCACTCTCTTCATCATCTTCACGACCCGGGGTTTTCAGATTCAGCTTGGCAATCACTACGCGGAACACGGTGTAGTAGAGGCCGAAGAAGACCAGACCCTGAGGGATCAGCATGTACCAGTTGGTCGCCAGCGGGTTACGGCTGGAGAGCACCATATCCACCAGACCGGCACTGAAACCGAAACCGGCCATCCACTGCATGGAGGCAGCGATGAACACGGAGATACCGGTCAGCACGGCGTGAATGACATACAGTACCGGCGCCACGAACATGAAGGAGAACTCGAGCGGCTCGGTGACACCAGTGAAGAAGGAGGCAAAGGCAGCTGCGATCATGATGGAGGCAACTTTCTCTTTGTTCTCTTTCTTGGCGGAGTGGTAGATGGCCAGAGCGGCACCCGGCAGACCGAACATCATGATGGGGAAGAAGCCAGCCTGGTACATACCGACCACGCCTTTCACCTGCTCCAGGCTCTTGCCAGCGGCCAGAGCGGCATCGATGGTAGCCTGACCACCCAGGAAGTTCGGGATGTCGTTGATACCGGCCACGTTGAACCAGAACACGGAGTTCAGGGCGTGGTGCAGACCGATCGGGATCAGCAGACGGTTGAAGAAGGCGTAGATACCGGCACCGGTAGAGCCCAGGCTCACAATGGACTCACCGAAGGAGACCAGACCGCCGTAGATTGCCGGCCATACGGCCATCAGGATGAAGGATACGACGATCATCACCACGGAGGTTACGATCGGTACCAGACGACGGCCGGAGAAGAAGGAGAGAGCCTTGTGCAGCTCGACGCTGCTGAAGCGGTTGTACAGCTCAGCGGCGATAACACCACACAGGATACCCACGAACTGGTTGCTGATCTTGGCAAACGCGGCAGGAACCTGCTCCACCGGGATGCTCTTGATCTGGGCCACAGCGCCCGGGCTCAACAGGGTGGTAACGACCAGGAAGCCGACCAGACCTGCCAGCGCAGCAGAACCGTCTTTATCCTTGGACATACCGTAGGCGACACCGACTGCGAACAGTACGGACATGTTATCGATAATGGCTGCGCCCGCTTTAATCAGGAAGGCAGCCAGCGCACTGTCACCACCCCAACCATTCGGGTCAATCCAGTAGCCAACCCCCATCAGGATCGCGGCGGCAGGCAATACCGCTACCGGCACCATCAGGGCACGGCCGATCTTTTGCATATAACCGAGAATGTTCACGGTTCCTCTCCTTAGTTAAAGTTTTTCTACAAATTAAGTGCTTATCACGTTTGACGCATAAGCCATCAAGGCTTGATTGGCAGTCTAGGGCTTTTATTTCGCTGCGCAAATTAATAAACCGATAATCGTGATCGTTATCACCCAAACAAGATAAAGGTGGTGGATAGATGTGGCTTAGTTCGCAATCTTTATTTACGCTATAAAACAACTTGAATCCGTCTTAGCCAATTGCCACCGCCAAACCGGTCGCAACCCGACACAGAGGTATCTCATATGCGCCTGATCCCGTTGAAATCTGCCAGCCAAGTAGGCCTGTGGTCTGCCCGTTACATCGTTGACCGCATCAACGCGTTCAAGCCGACCAGCGATCGCCCTTTCGTACTGGGCCTGCCCACCGGTGGCACCCCGCTCAACACCTACAAGCGCCTGATCGAGTTGCACAAAGCCGGTGAAGTGAGCTTCCAGAACGTGGTCACCTTCAACATGGACGAGTACGTCGGCCTGCCGGAAGATCACCCGGAGAGCTACCACAGCTTCATGCACAACAACTTCTTCAGCCACATCGACATTCGTCCCGAAAACATCAACATCCTCAACGGCAATGCCGAGGATCTGGTGGCCGAGTGCAAGCGCTACGAAGACAAGATCAAGTCCTACGGCAAGATCCATCTGTTCATGGGTGGCGTGGGTAACGACGGCCACATCGCATTCAACGAGCCGGCCTCTTCCCTCTCCTCCCGCACCCGGGTCAAGACCCTGACCGAAGATACCCGTATCGCCAACTCCCGCTTCTTCGGTGGCGACATGGAGCAGGTGCCCAAGCTGGCCCTGACCGTGGGTGTCGGCACCCTGATGGATGCGGAAGAGATCATGATCCTGGTCACCGGTCACGGCAAGGCACTGGCCCTGCAGGCCGCCGTGGAAGGCAGCGTCAACCACATGTGGACCATCTCCACCCTGCAACTGCATCCGAAGGGAATGATGGTGTGCGACGAGCCCTCTACCATGGAGCTCAAGGTCAAGACCGTTCGCTACTTCCAGCAGCTGGAAGCCGCCAACATCGGCCGTCTGTAAGGAGTCGTCATGTACGCATTGACCAATTGCACCCTCTACACCGGCAGCTGCGTGCTGACCGGCTACGGGGTGCTTATCGAGGGCGACAAGATTGTCGCCATCTCTCACCTGGCCGAACTGCCTGCAGGCATCGAGCTGATTGACCTCAAAGGCGCCAACCTGACCGCCGGTTTTATCGACGTGCAGCTCAACGGCTGTGGCGGGGTGATGTTCAACACCGACATCACGGTCGAGACCCTGGCAACCATGCAGGCGGCCAACCTCAAATCCGGTACCACCAGCTTCCTGCCGACCCTGATCACCAGTCCGGATGCGGATATGAAGCAGGCCGTTGCGGTCACCCGCGACTACATGGCTGCACACCCCAACGAGGTGCTGGGCGTCCATCTGGAAGGGCCTTACACCAACCTCAAGCGCAAGGGGATCCACCCTGCTGCGCAAATTCGCCAGCCAGCGGACGAGATGATCGACTTCTTCTGCGCCAACGCGGATGCCATCACCAAAATTACCCTGGCTCCGGAGCGCAACGAGCCGGCCCATATCCGCCGTCTGGTGGAAGCGGGCATTCTGGTTTCGGCCGGTCACACTGCCGCCAGTTACGATCAGGCGATGGCCGGGTTCGATAACGGTATTCGCTTTGCGACCCACCTCTACAACGCCATGACTCCGACCCTCAACGGTCGCGAGCCGGGCGTCGTGGGCGCCATCTACGATCGCAAAGATGTCTATGCGGGCATCATCGTCGATGGCCACCATGTGCACTGGGCCAACGTGCGTCTGGCTCACAAGGCGCTGGGGGAGCGACTGGTGCTGGTCACCGATGCCACCGCGGCAGCCGGTGCACCGGAAGGCTTTGAGAAATTTGATTTTTGTGGCACCACCGTCTTTTTACGCGATGGTCAGTGTGTCGACGAGAATGGTACACTCGGCGGTTCCTCCCTCACCATGATTGAGGGGGTGGAAAATCTGGTCAAGCAGGTCGGATTACCGCTCGATGAAGCACTGAGAATGGCCAGCCTCTACCCCGCTCGCGCCATTGGATGGGACTCACGTCTCGGTAGTATCCAGGTCGGTAAAGTAGCCAACCTCACTGTCTTCGATCAGGACTTCACGGTCCGTGGGACCGTGGTTAACGGACACTACACACAACAGTGACATCATGACTGGCGGACAAATAGCAAACGTAGATCTTATCAAGCAGGTCAACAGTGCAGCCGTGTATCGGCTCATCGACCTGCAAGGCCCCATCTCCCGGGTCAAGATTGCCGAGTTGAGTCAGCTGGCCCCGGCCAGCGTGACCAAAATAACCCGGCAACTGATCGAGCATGGCCTGATCAAGGAGACCTCTCCGCAAGCCTCAACCGGCGGGCGGCGTGCCATCTCCCTGACCACCATCAAACATCGCTTTCAGTTTGTCTCTGCCAAGCTGGGCCGCGGCTACCTGCAACTGAGTCTCTATGACCTCGATGGCAAGGAGCTCGACCAGCACGTCATTCAGGTGACCGAGATCGACCAGCAACCTGTGGTCGACATGCTGCTGCGGGAGATTGGCGCCTTTATCGATGCCAACCGCGAACGTTGTCGCAACCTCATCAGCATCGCGCTGACCATGCCGGGTCTGGTCAACCCGGAATCCGGTATGGTCATCTACACCCCCAAGTACCAGATCCGCAATCTGGGGCTGGCGAAGCTGCTTGAGAACCACTTCAACCTCCCCTGCTACGTGGGCAACGACACCCGCTCGCTGGCACTGGCCGAACACTTCTTCGGTGAGTCCCGCGACTGCATGGACTCCATTCTGGTGAGCGTCCACCAGGGGACGGGCTCCGGGATCATCACCAAGGGTCAGGTGTTCCTCGGCCAGAACCGCAACGTCGGCGAGATCGGCCACATCCAGGTCGAGCCACTAGGCAAACGCTGCCACTGCGGCAACTTCGGCTGCCTCGAGACCATCGCCTCCAACGAAGCGATCATCGACAAGGTGAAGGAGCTCATCAGCCGCGGTCACCAGAGCGCGCTGCAAGAGAAGCACATCACCATTCAGGAGGTGTGCAAGGCGGCGCTGGCGGGCGATGAACTGGCCCGCAGCGTGATCGAGAACGTGGGTGAGCATCTGGGACGAGCGGTGGCTATTACGGTCAACCTGTTCAACCCGCAGAAGGTGCTGATCGCCGGCGAAATCACCGCCGCTGAAGAGATCCTCTTCCCGGCCATCCGTCGCTGCGTCGAGCATCAATCCCTGCCGAGCTTTCACCGTGGCCTGCCCATCGTGAAAGCCCGCTTCCAGAACCAGCCGACCTATGGCGGCTTTGCGCTGGTCAAGCGCGCCCTGCTGGAGGGAGATCTGCTGCAGATCATCATGGAGCAGAAGTAAGGCTCTGATCTTGCGAGATAACAAAACGGCAGCCAGTGGCTGCCGTTTTCTATTGTGTGCTTGCTGGCGGTTTAGCCCGCCCGACATGGCTTGAACAGATCCAGCTTGTTGTCGTAAACACGGGTCTGCACATCCATGATCCCCAGCATGGAGTGAAAGAGGTTGTCATGGGAGAAGCGCTGGCTGCTCGCCTCCGCCGCCAGGCAACCCATATCCAGCTGGCGATCGGCCTGTAACTGAGGCGAGAACCAGGTCAGCAGCGGCACCCGAGTCTGATCATCCGGCGCAAACTTGTATGGCGTGCCGTGCAGATAGAGCCCCATGGCCCCGAGGGATTCGCCGTGATCGGAGAGATAGACCAGTCCCACATCGTACTGGCTCTCCAGCGACTTGAGCTTGTCTATCAGCAGCCCCACCACCTTGTCGGTGTAGCGGATGGTGTTGTCATAGGTGTTGACCAGCTCCTCGTTGCTGCAGTTTTCGATGTCGCTGCGCGGGCAGTCCGGCATAAAGACGCGCTCGCTGGCAGGGTAACGACGAAAATAGGTCGGACCATGGCTGCCCATCAGGTGAAAAGCCACCAACTTGTTGCCCTTCATGCCTGCAATCTGCTGATCCAGCCCCTCCAGCAGCACCTCGTCATAGCAGGACTCCCCCTGACAGAGCGCAGGATAGGATTTGGGAAGGATCTCGATGGTCGGCACATTGCGACACACCCCTTTGCAGCCGCCATCGTTCTCTTTCCACAGCACCGAGACTCCGGCATGTTGCAGCACATCGAGCAGGCCGTCACGGGAGCTGGCAAGCTGGTCATCGTAACCGCGACGGGTGAGGTTGGAGAACATGCAGGGCACCGAAACCGCAGTAGCCGTACCGCAGGAGCGCACATTCCTGAACGACACTACCCCCTGCTCTTTGGCTGTAAAGCTGTTGGTCGCCTTGCCATACCCGTTAAGGGAGTAGTTCTGGCTGCGCGCCGTCTCCCCCACCACCAGGAATATCAGGGTCGGTTTGCTTCCCCGTGCGACTACCCTGGCATCGGTCCCCAAGTGCTGGTAGGGGATCGGCGTGGCAAACAGCACATCCCGCCCATATTTGTAGAGGCCGTGCACATAGTTGGCCGGCACAATCTCTTTGGCCAGCGACTTGTTGTTGCGCCCGACCGAGGCGTAATCCTGATAGTAAAGTGACGCCACTCCCCCGATAAACAGCAGAGAGATAGCCAATACACCTGCCCGCAACGCCAACCCCTGATACCAGCGAGCCGGATAGCGGATCCGCAGTGACCAGAGCACCAGAACAGGCAGCAGCCCGGTCAGCAGAAACCAGAGCGCAACCGAGCCATTCAAATAGGCCCCCGCCTCACCACTGTTGGTCTCAACTATGTTCTGGATCATGCCGGCATCAAAGATGACACCGTATTTGAGCATGGCGTAGCTGACGATGGAGCCAGTCAGAATGAGCACGGTAAAAAAGGGCTTGAGCACAAACCGGAACGTGAAGGGAATAAACACGGCATTGAGCGCCGCGATCAACACCAGCGGGATCGAGATGGCAAATCCGGCTTTGACATGGGTCAGGGCGCTGAGCACCGTATAGAAATGCAAAAATATTGGCCAGTTCAGTACCAGGGCGAAAAAGAGCACCAGCAACAGATTGGTCTGCAGTACACCGAGAGTTACACGCATAAACAACTCCTACATACCGGCCTGCAGCGCAGCGGGCCGGCCAAGCCAACAAAAACGACGGGGCCAGCGTAGGAAGGAAAACTTAAGCGCGAATTAAGAGGAGAAGCACGGCGCTCGTGCGCACCATCACAGCACGGGGTGATCCGCGGCCCCGAAATGGATTTTTAGTTGTCTATCCATCGGATTTTGCTAGCTTGTTGAGTAGGCATTCACGAAATGCAGGTTAACCGATGGCACTGATCCAAGCCTCGATAGAGCAATTGAGAATAGGCCACTATATCCATCTCCCCACGGGATGGACTAACCACCCGTTTATGTTCAATACCTTCAAGATCAAGGACCAGCAGCAACTCGACATTCTCCGTCATCTTGATCTCACCCTGCTGATGGTCGACCCCGACAAGAGCGATCTGCCCATAGAGCCGCTGCTGCGCGGCGATATTCCGGATGCCGGGCCCGACCTTGACGAATTGGAAGAGCTGATAGCCTCGGGCCCGCCCCCATTTGACGAAAAAGCCTTTCGCCGCTCCATGCGCGCCGCCGACAAAGCCTTTGGCCAATCCATGAGCGAGCTGCGCGATGCACTCGGGGCACTCAACCTCAAACCGGATGAGGGACTGGCCAACACCGCCCAGATCGTCCGTAATGCCGCCTTCACCCTCAGTCAGCATGAAGGGCCTCTCGGGCTCCACCTTATTCGCAGCCCCCACACCGATATCCTGCTGCAACACAGCCTCAATGTGGCTTTTATTGCCATGCTGATGGCCCGCGAATTGGGGATGAATCCCATCGAACTGGAAGAGACCGGGCTTGCGGGACTTATCCACGACATCGGCGAACTGAAAATCCCCAGCCAGATCACCCAAAAACGCGGGGAGCTCAACAAGGCCGAGCAGAACTTCCTCAAGATGCATCCCCAGTACGGATCTGACATGCTGACCCAGCTCAACGCCTTTGAACCGAAAATCCGTCAGGTCGCCCATCTGCACCACGAGCGACTCGATGGCAGCGGTTATCCGCTCGGGATCAAGGGCGGGGAGATCCCGCCGCTGGCGCGGTTGATCGGGCTGGTCGACTTCTACGACGAGCTGCTCCATCCCCGCAACAGCGGCAACCCGGCCGCGCCGAGTCAGGCCATCAGCCAGCTCTACAAGTTATCCCAAAAGAAGTTCGACCAGAATCTGGTCAAGTTGCTGGTCAAGGTGCTGGGGGTCTATCCGCCGGGATCACTGGTGAAACTCTCCGACGAGAGCATTGCGCTGGTGCTCTCCACCGAGCCCACCATGCCCCTCAAGCCGAAGATCCTGCCCTACATCAAGGCCCAACGGCCGGAAGCCGTCGCCATGATCGATCTGCGGGAAGATGAACGCACCATCACTGCTTTTATCAAACAGGAAGAGCTCGATGAGGGACAACGGCAGTTCTTCAACCTGACCCGCCGCTTCTGCTACTACTTTGCATTCTGAGTTATCCCCAGAAGCTGGGGATAACTCATTGGACAAACCGGAATAATTGCTCAAACCCCCATCAGAAGGTTGCCAACTGGCCATGTATAAAAAACGCCCAGCCAAGGGGCCGGGCGGAGCATGCCACCTCCGTGTGGCGTATCCAGCGGATACATTCATGCTCCATCCATCAATATCAACCCGCTGCCGCTTACACAAATATCAATTTAACATGCTGATTTAATATGGTTTTATCCACTTGTTCTGGCAAACTGACGGCCCGTTGCGCCCAGTTGGGCCAACAGAACAAGATCCTGATCACACTTATTCACGGGCTGGCTATTTTTTCAGCTGGCTTATGAGGAGCGTTTTTTATGCAGTTGGTCCTCTCCTTGCTGCAACAGATGAGCGTCAACCTGGTGATCGCCTATCTCTTCTCGAAAAGCCCGCTGCTGCGCCCGCTTGCCAACTATTCCGTGAGACTACCTCACAAGATACTGATATACATCATCTTTTCCAGCTTTTGTATCCTCGGCACCTATGTGGGCCTCGATATCGACGATGCCATCGCCAACACCCGGGCGGTCGGCGCTGTCTTGGGGGGATTATTGGGGGGACCGCTGGTGGGCTTTCTGGTGGGGCTGACCGGCGGCCTGCACCGCTATACGCTGGGGGGATTTACCGATCTCGCCTGCGCCATCTCCACCACCTGCGAGGGGTTGCTCGGGGGCATAGTGCACTGGCGCCTGATGCGCTCGGGGCGAACGGATGCCCTGTTTGAACCACGCATCGCCTTCTTTACCACTCTCTATGCCGAGATCATGCAGATGGTCATCATCCTGCTGGTGGCGACCCCGTTCGACAAATCCCTGCTGCTGGTGCGCACCATCGCCACCCCAATGATTCTGGCCAACTCCTGCGGCGCGGCGCTCTTTATCAGCATGATCCGCGACCAGCAGCGGATGTATGAGAAGTTCTCCCGGGTCTTCTCCGCCAAGGCGCTCAATATCGCCAACCGCACAGTGGGGATCATGAGTCAGGGCTTTACCCCGGAGGCGAGCAACAAGATTGCTCGCATCATTCAGGAGGAGACCGGCGTGGGGGCGGTCGCCATCACGGACACCGAGCAGATCCTCGCCTTTATCGGCACCGGCGAAGATCACCATCTGCCGGGTACCCCCATCGCGTCAGCCATCACCATGCAGGCCATCGCCCAGAACAAGGTGCTGTTTGCCGATGGCAACAGCCAGCCCTATCGCTGCAGCCTCTCCTCCGCATGCCAGCTGGGTTCGGTGCTGGTGATCCCGCTGCAGGGGGATAAAGGAGTGATCGGCACCATCAAGCTCTACGAGCCGAAGAAGCGGCTGTTTCTCAAGATCAACCACACCCTGGGGGAAGGGATTGCCAACCTGCTGTCACAGCAGTTGCTGGCCGGTCGGCTGGAGCAACATCAGCGGCTGCTGGTGCAGTCCGAACTGAAACTTATCCAGGCCCAGATCAACCCCCACTTTCTGTTCAACACCCTCAACACCATCAGTGCCATCACCCGGCGCGATCCGGACAAGGCGCGAGACCTTCTGCTGCATCTGTCGCTGTTCTTTCGCAAGAACCTCAAGCGCCAGAGCGGCCTTGCGACCCTGCAGGAAGAACAGGAGCACTGCCAATCCTATCTGGAGATCGAGCTGGCCCGCTTTGGCGATCGGCTGACGGTGATAAACGAGATCCCGCCCCATCTGGCCACACTGCGACTGCCCAGCTTCACCCTGCAACCGCTGATCGAGAATGCCATCAAGCACGGCATCTCGACTCTGCTGGAGCAGGGGCGTATTCGCCTCTGGACCGATGAGCATCCCACCTGCGTCACCATCCATGTGGAAGATAATGCAGGCACCTGGCAAGCGCACCCCGCTGGCGACGGTCTGGGCATGACCATTGTCGATCGGCGACTGAAAAGCGCCTTTGGCGAGCGCTATGGCGTGACTATTGCCTGCGAGCCGGAACAGTGGACCCGGGTCTCGTTCACCATCCCCAAGGAGCAACCATGATCCGCACCCTGATAGTCGATGACGAACACTACGCCTGCGAAGAGCTGAGGCAGCAGCTGGCCTGCGATCCTGCCATCGAGATCGTGGGGGAAGCGGCCAACGCCATCGAGGCGCTACCGCTTATTCAGCGCCTCAATCCTGATGTGGTGTTCCTCGATATCCAGATGCCCAAGCTGAGCGGCATGGAGCTGGTCGCCATGCTCGACCCCCTACCCCGCATCGTCTTTGTCACCGCCTTTGACGAATATGCCATTCAGGCATTTGAAGAGAACGCCTTCGACTACCTGCTCAAGCCGGTGGAGCCCGCCCGGCTCGCCAAGACCCTCGCTCGCCTCAAGCAGGATATCTCGCCGCAGCCCATCGAGCGGCTGGCCCCCACCATCGCACATATTCCGGGCTATCTGCACAACCGGGTCAGACTGCTGCCCATCGCGCAGGTGGAGTATGCCTTCTCCGATCTGGGCGGGGTCCATGTGGCCTGCCAGGGCGAGCTGTTCCACACCCAGCTCACCCTCAAATCGCTGGAAGAAAAGAGCCCGCTGCTGCGCTGTCACCGCCAATATCTGGTCTCCCCCAACGCCATCTTCGAGATCCGGCTGCTGGATAACCAGCTGGCAGAGATTGTCACCCCGAGCGGCGCCCGGGTGCCGGTCAGTCGTCGCTATCTAAAGGAGCTCAAAGATCAACTGGGGCTGGACTGAACCGAGGAGTGTGCGCCGGATCACAGCCGCCGACCGCTCGGCGCGCCAAAGCGCCGCTCGGGGAGTTTCACCTACCAGTCAGGTGCAACCGTTTTAGACTCGCTCTGCACACTAAAAAATAACAATGCAGGAGCGTAGCAATGATCTGGTTCTTCCTCTGTGTCGGCTTACTTGTGGCCGGCTACTTCATATACGGCAAATTCATCGAACGGATATTCAGCCCGAAACCCGAGCTGAAAACCCCCGCCATCACCATGGCTGACGGGGTGGACTATGTCCCTATGTCGGACAAGAAAGTCTATCTGGTCCAACTGCTCAACATCGCAGGCGTCGGCCCCATCTTCGGCCCTATCCTGGGGGCCCTCTACGGCCCGGTCGCCATGCTGTGGATCGTCTTTGGCTGCATCTTCGCCGGTGCGGTACATGACTACTTCTCCGGCATGCTGTCGGTACGCGCCAAGGGGGCCTCGGTGCCAACCGTGGTCGGTGAGCATCTTGGCACCGCCGCCAAGCACTTCATGAACCTGTTTGCCGTGGTGCTGCTGATGCTGGTGGGCGTGGTATTTGTGCTGAGCCCGGCAGGGCTGCTCGCCAACCTCACCTCCACCGATCTGGTCTACTGGATCGTGGCAATTTTTGCCTACTACATCCTCGCGACCATAGTCCCTATCGACAAGATCATCGGCCGCTTCTACCCCATCTTCGGCGCCCTGCTGGTCTTCATGTCGGTCGGCCTCATCGTTGGCCTGATCGCCTCCGGCAAAGGCTTCTACAACACCGGGATGGACTTCTCCAATCTGCACCCGACCGAACTGCCGCTGTGGCCGCTGCTCTTCATCACCATCGCCTGTGGCGCGGTATCAGGCTTCCACGCCACCCAGTCACCGCTGATGGCGCGCTGCATGCAAAACGAAAAATCCGGCCGCTTCATCTTCTACGGCGCAATGATCGGTGAAGGGATCATCGCCCTTATCTGGTGCACCCTGGGTCTCTCCTTCTACGACAGCACCGAAGCGCTCAACGCCACCATGGCCAACGGCGGTCCGGCAGCCGTGGTACACGAAGTCTCCACCAGCCTGCTCGGTACAGTCGGCGGCATTCTGGCCATCCTCGGCGTGGTGATCCTGCCCATCACCTCCGGTGACACCGCGTTTCGCAGTGCTCGCCTGATCGTAGCGGACTTCCTGAAGATGACCCAGAAGCCGCTGGCCAAGCGTCTGCTGATCGCCATCCCCATGTTTATCCTTGGCTTCATCATCTCCAAGGCTGAATTCGGGGTGATATGGCGCTACTTCGGCTGGGCCAACCAGACTACCGCCGTCATCATGCTGTGGGCTGCGGCTGCCTACCTCATCAAAGAGGGCAAGTTGCACTGGGTCTGCACCATTCCCGCCATGTTCATGACCGCCGTGGTGTTTACCTACCTGGCCAACGCCCCCATCGGGTTCGGGCTGGAGATGGGGACCTCCACCATCATCGGCTTGACTGCAACGGCGGCCATTACCGTGGCCTTCCTGATGAAGTTCCGCCAACCGCTGGTCAGCAGTACCAGCGAAGGGTAAAAACAGCAAAAAATGCAGCGAAAGCAGCACAAAAAAGGCGCCTAATGGCGCCTTTTTTAATGACAAAAAGACTAATAATGCAACTGTTGAACGGCTTCAGCTTCAATACAGCGAATAGCTTTAAGATTCCGGGCGAACTGACGATAAATGTGTGATTCTTAATTGCTTTAGTGTTTGTTGGAACCAATGATTAAGCTGTGCGTCATGCCAGTGGAGGTTATAAATGGCCCTTGATTATTTTGCCCTTGGTCTGCTCGTCTTTGTCGGGCTGGTCATTTTTTATGGCGTCATCGTTATCCACGATATTCCTTACGAGATTGCCAAACATCGGAATCACCCTCATCAGGATGCCATTCACGTGGCAGGCTGGGTCAGCCTGTTTACCCTGCATGTGCTGTGGCCCTTCCTCTGGATCTGGGCAACCATCTATCGCCCCGATCGCGGCTGGGGCTTTAGCCAGCGGCTGCAAAAAGATGAAGAGGAGCTGGCGGCCCTCAAGCAGGAGTTGGCGGATCTGAAGAGCCGTATCAACACTATCGAACAGAGTGAGCAACAGGGATAAACCATGGACCTGCTACTGATCCTGACCTACACGGCGCTGTGTGTCGCCATATTCAAAATCTTCCGCATCCCGCTCAACAAGTGGACAGTCCCAACCGCAGCGCTGGGTGGCGTGGTGCTCATCGGCACTCTCATCATGCTGATGAACTACAACCACCCCTACTCCGAGATGGCGCGCAACTACTACGTCTCTACCCCCATAGTGCCACTGGTCAAGGGGCGGGTTGTTGAAGTCCCGGTGCAGGCCAACCAGCCAGTGAAAAAAGGTGATGTGCTGTTTCGCCTCGATGACGAGCCGTTTCGCCTGAAAGTGGAGAGCCTCACCGCACGGGTCGAATCCAACCGCGAGCACCTCAAGTCCATCGAGGCGAGACTGCGCTCCGCCAGGCTGGATCGGGATCGCGCCAGCGACCTGATGCGCCGTGGCGTGGGCAAGCAGCGCGACCTCGACGTCACCCAGGCCAACGTGGACGACATCGTGGCCCAGATTGACCAGCAGAAAGCCACCCTGAACGATCTGCAGGCCCAGCTGATGGAAGCCAAGTACCAGCAGTCACAAACCGTGGTCTATGCCCCGAGCGATGGTCATGTGGTGCAGTTGGCCCTGCGCCCCGGCATGATCGCCACCCCCTTCATGTATCGTCCGGTGATGACTTTCATCCACAAGGATGACACTGCCTACGTCGGCTGGTTCTGGCAAAACAGCATGCAGCGACTGGCGGTGGGCGATGAGGCCGAGGTGGTGATCGATGGCGTACCCGGCAAAATCTTCAAAGGCAAGGTGACCGCCGTGGTTCCGGCCATTGCCGCCGGTAACGTGCAGGCCAACGCCGGTCTGCTGGATCAAACCACGGCGGTGCGCCCGGGTCGTCTGCCGGTGGTTATCTCCATCACCGACCCCGAGTGGGCCAAGTATCAGGTAATTGCAGGCTCCAGCGGGCAGGCTGCCATATACACCGATCACTTCCACCATGTGTCAGTGATGCGAAAAGTGCTGCTGCGCATGGCAAGCTGGATGAACTACATCTTCCCGTTCCATTGATCAGCACCCAAGCACCCAGCGGGCCGGCATCATGCCGGCTCGCTGTTTTTGTGACAGCAAGCACCCTATAATGGTGCCACCCTGCGCCGCACCATGCCCAAACGCCACGCCCTCATGTTCGTTCTCAGACCCTATCAGACCGACGCCGTCAACGCCGTGATCAGCCACTTTCGCAAACACCCGGATCCCGCCGTGGTGGTGCTGCCCACCGGGGCTGGCAAGAGTCTGGTGATCGCCGAACTGGCGCGCAAGGCACGCGGTCGGGTGCTGGTGCTGGCCCACGTCAAGGAGCTGGTGGAACAGAACCACGCCAAGTACGAGGCTTGGGGGCTCAAAGCCGACATCTTCGCTGCCGGCCTGGATCGCAAGGAGGCAAGCGCCCAGGTGGTGTTTGGCTCGGTGCAGTCGGTTGCCCGCAATCTGGACGCCTTCGACGGGGCGTTTTCGCTGCTCATTATCGACGAGTGCCATCGGGTCTCGCTCGATGACGACAGCCAGTACCATCAGGTGATCGACCACCTCAAGGCCGCCAATCCGGCCCTCAAAATTCTCGGCCTCACCGCCACCCCCTATCGGCTGGGGCTGGGCTGGATCTACCGGCGCCACTACCACGGCATGGTCAAGAGCCACGGCGAGCGGCTATTTGGCGACTGCGTGTTCGAGCTGCCGCTGCGCTTTATGGTCAAAAACGGCTACCTGACGCCGCCGCGCATGGTGGATGCCCCCATCGTCCACTACGACTTCAGCAAGCTGGTACCGCGGGAGAACGGCCTCTTCAGCGAGGCGGATCTCAACGGCGAGCTCAAGCGACAGGAGCGGGTTACACCCCATATCCTGAGTCAGGTGCTGGAGTATGCCGCCAACCGGCAGGGGGTGATGATCTTCGCCGCCACCGTCGAACACGCCCGCGAAATTCACGGCCTGCTGGGCGCCCGAGGCCAGCTGGCAGCCCTTATAACCGGTGAGACGCCGGGGCCGGAGCGCGATGCCCTCATCAACGCCTTCAAGGCGCGCGAGCTCAAGTTTCTGGTCAACGTAGCGGTGCTCACCACCGGCTTCGATGCCCCCCATGTCGATCTTATCGTGATGCTCAGACCTACCGAATCGGTCTCGCTCTATCAGCAGATCGTCGGGCGGGGCCTGCGCCTCTCGCCGGGCAAGACCGATTGTCTGGTGCTCGACTATGCGGGCAACAACTTCAACCTGTTCGCTCCCGAAGTGGGGGAGCCTCGCCCCCACGCCGGTACAGAGCCGGTGCAGGTGCCCTGCCCTGCCTGCGGCTTTGCCAACACCTTCTGGGGCAAGACCGACGAGGATGGCAAGGTGATCGAGCACTACGGCCGCCGCTGTCAGGGGCTGTTTGAAGATGATGAGGGCAACCGCGAGGAGTGCGACTACCGCTTTCGCGCCAAGATCTGTCCCGGCTGTGGCGCCGAAAATGACATCGCCGCCCGCCGCTGCCAGAACTGCGATCAGCTGCTGGTCGACCCTGACGACAAGCTCAAAGAGGCGCTCAATCTCAAGGATTGCATGGTGATCCGCTGCGCCGGTCTCACCTTCACCGCAGGGCGCGGCAAACAGGGGGAGCGGCTGGAGGTGACCTACCACGATGAGGATGGGTTGACCCTCAGCGAATACTTCGGATTTCACTCCCCGGGCGCGCGGCGCTTGTTTCAACAGCACTTTGTGCGTCATCATTGGCCCGCCCCGGGGCTGGAGCCCGAATTTGCCACCCTGGCGAGCGTGCTGGCCGCGCAAAGCCAGTTCCGTCATCCGGATTTTGTCATCGCCCGCAAATCGGGTCGCTTCTGGCAGATAAAAGAGAAAATTTTTGATTATGAGGGTCGCTATCGTACCGCCAACTCGCTGGCATGATGGCGACCGGCATACATGGCATGAATTGCATTACCCCCGTCGATCCCGAATCGGCGGGTTGAATTATCAGGGTCGGCACCACTGCCGGGCCCTTCGTCACGTTAGAGGATGTTATGCAGCGGCTGTTGATTGGTTTTTGTGCTCTCTTTTCTTCTCTGGCGGCTCACGCCGCCCCGCTGACGCCCCCTCAGGGTGGCCAGTACGCCATCATGGTGCAGGGCAATAACGGCGTCGAGTTCGCCCGCCACGCCGATCAGATGATCGCCCCCGCCTCCACCATGAAGGTGCTCACCGCGCTGGCGGCCCGCCTCGAGCTGGGTGCCGATTTCCGCTTCGCCACCGACATTCAGGCCCAACCCGGTGCCAAACAGGGTGACACCATCAACGGCGATATCTGGATCAACTTCGTCGGCGACCCCACCCTCTCCCGCATGGATCTGCTGGCCTTGTTCAAGCAGCTTGGCGTCAACCAGATCAAAGGCAACGTCTACGTCAACACCGGCGCCTACAACGGCTACGAGCGCGGCAACGGCTGGTCGTGGGGAGATCAGACCCTCTGCTTCGCCGCTCCTGTCTCCTCGGTCATCATCGACAAGAACTGCGCCTACGGCACCATCACTGCCACCCAGATTGGCAAACCGGCGGTGGGCAATGTGGCTACCGGCGTGCCCATCGGCATCGGTGCCAACAACGTGGAGGTGATGAGCTATGGCGACATGGCGCGCCAGTTCTGCGCACTGGAAGTGGACATGGCCAAGGGCAACTTCTACGAGCTCAAGGGCTGCATCACCCCGAATAAAGAGCCGCAGGGTCTGCGTTTCGCCATTCACGACGTGGAGGCTTGGGGCTGGGACAACATCCGCTGGGCGATGAACCGTGCCGGTATTAAGCATGATGGCCTGCTGCGGGTCACCCACAAGGCCCCTGAAGGGGCTGAGACCCTCGGCACCCACTATTCGGTCTCCCTGCCGGTGATGCTCGCCAAGATGCTGAAGAAATCGGACAACCTCTACGCCGATACCTTCCTCAAAACCGTGGGCCGTCACTACTACAACAAGCCGGGCAGCTATCGCAGCGGCACCATGGCAGTGCGCGCCATCCTGACCAAGAACGGCATCGATCTGGGCAACGCCACTCTGGCAGACGGCTCCGGTCTCTCCGCTCACAATCTCATCAGCGCCCGTCAGATGATGTCGGTGCTGAACTTCATCCAGAAAAATGATGCCGAGCTTGGCCTGATCAAGCTGCTGCCAAGCTCCCAGGTGGATGGCACCCTGGCGTGGCGCCGCAGCGTCACCGCCCCCATGATGAAGAACAAGGTCCACGCCAAGACCGGCACCATCACCGGCACCTCCAATCTGGTGGGCTTTATCGACACGGCAGGCGGCCAGCGCAAGGCGTTCGTGATGTTCCAGCGCGGCCTGTCCCAAGATCCGGCCACCCATGAACGCTACCGTGCCAGCAAAGCGCCGTGGCCCTGGACCGTATTTGAGAAGGGGGTGCTGGAGAGCATCTATCAGCAGCAACCTATCCAGATCGCCGATGAGAGCTGAGCCAATAGGCCCACTCGAATCACGGTATCGATAATTTCGGCTTCAAGTCGCCACGAGGCAGGGCTATGCTGTTGCCTGCCTCATATCAACGGCCATACATAAACGGCTTAAAAAACGGAGAGAAAATATGTTTGCAGTGATTTTTGGTCGCCCGGGTTGCCCCTACTGTGTCCGTGCCGTACAGATCGCCGAGCAGCTGACCGAACAGCGCGATGACTTCAAATTCCGCTACGTGGATATCCACGCAGAAGGGATCACCAAAGAAGATCTGGCCAAGAGCGCCGGCAAGCCGGTCAATACCGTGCCGCAGATCTTCCTGGATGAGCAGCACATCGGTGGCTGCACCGATTTCGAAGCCTACGCCAAAGCGAATCTGGGTC
This sequence comes from Aeromonas aquatilis, assembly GCF_054052405.1. Classification (NCBI taxonomy): domain Bacteria; kingdom Pseudomonadati; phylum Pseudomonadota; class Gammaproteobacteria; order Aeromonadales; family Aeromonadaceae; genus Aeromonas; species Aeromonas aquatilis. Next base: position 28,525 of record NZ_JBSTYP010000006.1, read on the forward strand.
TCTACCAGTAATTCCTGCGGGTCATCACGAGCGGGTTGACCGCCAGAGCATATAAAAAATCCGGCGCCATCAGGCGCCGGATTTTTTATACGCGGAACTCGCACCATCCCTTGTCAGGGAGTGACAGACTGGGCGGCAAAGCGCGCAATGATGGGGTTGTGATCCGAACTGTCGGTCGCCGGTGAACTCACCTCGACCAAATCCAGATTGCGGTAGTAGAGGTGATCCAGCGGGCGACCAAAGGCGGTGCGGCGCAAATCAGGCACCGGCACGGCCTCTTGCAGCCCCAGCTCGTCCACCAATTTGCTTAACCAGAACTGACGTTTGTCGCTCCAGGTGTTGAAATCACCGGCCAGAATAACCGGCCCCTGATGGCGGCGCACCAAGGCTGTCAGGTCGTTGAGCTGCTCGCGGAAGGTGGCCATCCCCAGCTCGAAATTGACCGCATGGATATTGATGACCATGACGCCGTCAGGATCGCCCTGCAGCGGATAGAGGCTCACCAGCCCGGATTTGGGGATACGCAGCAAAGGCTCGGGGGAGCGCACGCCACAGACGAACGCCTGCGGGGTCTTGGCTACCGTCATCACCCCGAACGAGACGCCGCCCTGGGTGAAGGCTTGCAGCTGTTGCCACTGGAAATCACCGGCGCGCAGCCAGTCGAGCATATCGGGACGGGTGGCCGACTCTTGCAGCAGCACCAGATCCTGCCCCTTGGCATAACTGTCCATCCCTTCACGCCAGTTCTTGCGCTGGCCCTTGTAGAGGTTCCAGACCGTGATGCCGAATTCACGGGGCAGCGCCGTGGTCGCCAACGCTACCAGCGGCGGACGCTGGCAGTCGAGTCCCGGCACAATCCCTTGAGCTGTGACCAGATGGTTCTGATCCGGCACCTCGAAACAACCTACCAACCCCAGGGTCAGCAGGGAGGTGCCAAGAATGCGATAACTATTTTTCATTGGCTAACAACCGCCCGCCTTTGCTTTTTGTTGCGACCATCACAAACGTCATCCACGCCGACTAAGCTGATAGTCCCTGTTCCACCCAACCAGAAGGAGCCTGTCAATGGCGAGAGAACTTCGGTACTGCGTGACGTTTTATGATCAACAAGGAAATTGTCATCAAGTGGAGCTGTCTACCGTCTATCACATCAGACGGGACCCTCAATGCGATCTCTGCCTGTTTGACACCCTGCAATATGTGGGCTCGGAAGAGATGCTGGAACGCATGATACGGCAAAAAACCGGGCTTGAGCAGGAAATATCCATCATCAACGCCCGGCTTATTTGATCAGGCACTCACCGGAACCGGGCGGGATTTGCCGTGTTCGTCGATGGCGACATAGGTGAAGATCCCCTCGGTCACACAATAACGCTGGGCGTCGTTTTCGCGCAGTACCGGCTTGACCCACACCTCCAGCTTGAGCTTCATGGAGCTGCGGCCGATCTTGATGCAGCGGCCGTAGCAGCAGACCACATCGCCCACCTTGACCGGACTGTGAAAGGTCATGCCTTCGACGGATACGGTACAAATACGTCCCTTTGCCAGCTCCTTGGCCATAATGCCCCCACCTATATCCATCTGGGACATGATCCAGCCACCAAAGATGTCGCCATTGGGGTTGGTATCGGCTGGCATTGCCAGGGTTCTCAGCAACAACTCCCCATCGGGGTGACGTTTTGTATCTACCATCATTACCGCCTCTCTCTCATGGATGGCGGCATGATAGGGGGCGATCACCCCCTTGGCAAACCTCAATTGCCCGAGGCGGCGAGCTCGGCAAACCAGTGGGCCGGATCGGGCCAGCGATAGTTGAATCCCATCTGCTGGCAAATCAGCTGACCGTCGATGGGCTGAAATTCACCGGCAGGCTCGATAAAGACCGGCGCGGGCAGCCCCTGCTGACGCGCCGCAAAGGGGTAGAACTGCTCGCGACGCGGATGCACAGGCGCGCTCAGGTTGAATACATCCCCATCCTTGCCCCGCTCCAGCAACAAGATGCAGGCTGCCACCACATCGTCCAGATGGACCAGATTGACCGACTGGGCGCCACCATCCAGGGTCTTGCCCGCCAGGAAACGACCGGGATGGCGATCCGGGCCATAAAGGCCGGAGGGGCGCACTATCATCACCGTCTCGAAACCGGCCGTCAGCACCGCCTGCTCCGCCGCCAGCATCCGCTCGCCACGGGCATGGCGGGGTTGGGGTTCTTCCCCCTCCTGCTGCCCTGCGCCCCACACCGAGGTGGCGCTGACAAACAGTACCCGCCGGGTGCCGCTCGCTTTGGCCAACGCACAGGCCCTTGCCACCGCCTGCGGATAGTCATCGGTCTTGCTGGGCGGTACGCAGATAACCAACGATTCGCAGGGGATGGGCCACTGCTCTTTTTGATCAGCAACGGGCATCTCGGCAGAGCCCATGTTGGCAGAGATGGTCAGCGGATAGGCGTTGATCCCCTCCCCCTGCAAACGGGCCGCCTTCTCGGCGCTGCTAACCGTCACCGCCACCTGCTTGCCAGCCGCCAACAGGGCTCGCGCCAGCGGCAGCCCCAGCCACCCCGCCCCCAGAATGCCGATCGTCCCAGCGAAATGTTGCTCTGTCATCGTCCCTTCTCCTGCTTGACGCTATTTGCCCCGCAGCTTACCTGCCTTGGTAGGAAAAGGAAGCCTTGGTCACATATCTCTAAAACCATTTTATTTCTAAACGACATTTATTGAATTACTAACCGTGTAACTCATCACACAGTTTGAATATTATTTAAAATTCGATAGATATAGTCGAATACTTGACTAGGCAACCGTACTGACCTGAACTCTACCAATCTACTATCCTGCATCGCAGTCCTACGTTCTTCTGAGGCAAGATCAAATTCTATCATCGCAGCCAAATGTTCAAGAGCATACTTTCCAGAGGGGTTTGAACTTTCAGATATTTGGAGGAAATCCAATAATTTTTTACTTCCTTCACGCTTACTAATTACTGCATCCAGCAGTCTTGGATTAGCAACACTCATAAAACAAATCGTTGCCATTATATCTTGATAATAGCTATCCATACGTATACCGAGGGAATTCTCAATGATCGCAAAGTAGGTTAACATTCGCTCAATATCACGTAATGAAGGCTTTAAATGTTCAACTAATAATTTTAGTGTTTCTACAGCATCATCATTATTTATAGCACTCCCTTCACTCATTAATTTAAAAGCTGTCACTAGATATTTAACGCCATCATCTTGCTGATATTTACCAGATGCTCGAGGCAGCGATAGCCAAACATTAATAAATTTCTGTAGGTATGTAACAGAATCAATTCCATCACCATATCGACACTTGACTGACTCTTCCAATTGCTTTCTATTCATAACAAGCAAGAATGTAATACCTGATACTGAAAATAAGTGTTTAATATTTTCCAGTAGGTCTAATGCAAAATCTGGCCTGCAGCGATCAAGCTCATCAATAACAAAGACTATCCTTTTTCCAGGTGTATGATTGATCGCTATGTCTGATAAAAAATCTCTGAAATTTCTTAATGCTAATTTATCCGCTTTAGAACTCTCAAACTTGGAAGCAATAATTGAATCTACTTGTTCAGAAACCAATGTAGAAATATCACTTTCAGCTTGATCAAGTATTGTTCCATCAATTAGACCTGCAGTACCTAACCGAATGCCAGTTTTAATCATCCCTCGACTAAAGGTTTTAAAAACCTGAGCTGCTTTTTTCTTGAATTCAACTTTCTTACTTTCAACTTTATCCTCTAGCAACTCATATATTTCTGAGGCAAGAGCTAAGAATGGCTCTTTTTGGTAATCATTTTCAAATGCATCGAAATATATTGTTTCAAGAGGAGGCTCTTGCTTATATTTGTTCTCACCAGACCACATTTTTATAAATGTGCTTTTACCTTCCCCCCATTGCGCATCCAATGCCAACACCAAATTCTCATCAGAATTAACAATCAAGTTATAAAGTCGATCACCAAACTGCTTTCGATTAAACAAATCTTTTTCTGTTGAAAATCCTTCATCATCATTAATCTTTAATTCTGGAACTGTTAGCTTCATAACTCACCCCAAATAAAATATTATTTACAGAATAGAGAGATTAAAAATATTCATGTGTGCATCATGCCCACTTGGGGCTTGCATATCAATAATTTTGTTATTTGCATCAATACCATGATAATTCTGTAACGGTACTTTCCATCAAACAAAATGCGTTGTTCCTGTGAGCAATTCGCGTATTTCCAATACAAAAAAGCGGGCCAATGGCCCGCTTGGTTATATTTCACTTACTTCACCATCACACCGGCGGATGGAAATGGCTGGCCTCGCGGGTGGCCATCTCCTCGTAGGTGGCCCACTTCTGCCACGCCACTTTTTGCGCCACCTGCATCAGCCGTTCGGCCTCCTCCGGATGGCTCTGGGCCAGCACCCGATAACGGGTCTCCTCCTGCCGGTATTCAGCAAGGGGGATGGAGGGGCGCAGGCTGTCGAGACTGAAGGGGTTCTGCCCCGATCTGCGCAATACCGGGTTGTAGCGCATCAGCGGCCAGTGACCGGAGGCCACGGCCCGTTTCTGCTGGGTCAGGCCAAACTCCATATCGATGCCGTGGGCGATACAGTGGCTGTAGGCGATGATCAGCGACGGGCCCGGATAGGCTTCGGCTTCACGCAAGGCCTGCAGCGCCTGCTTCGGGTTGGCACCAAAGGCGATACGGGCAACATAGACGTTGCCGTAGGAGATGGCTTGCAACGCCACATCCTTCTTGGCCAGCGTCTTGCCCCCCGCCGCGAACTTGGCGACGGCGCCGAGCGGGGTCGATTTCGACATCTGGCCGCCGGTGTTGGAGTAGACCTCGGTATCCATCACCAGCACGTTCACATCGCGCCCGGAGGCGAGCACATGGTCGAGCCCCGATGAGCCGATGTCATAGGCCCAGCCATCGCCACCGATGATCCAGACGGAGCGGCGCACCAGCTGATCGATAAGCGACAGCAGCTCGCGAGCCTTGCCGGATTTCACCTCTTCCAGCCGCTCCTGCACTTGGGCCACCCGGGTGCGCTGGGCGCGGATCTCCGACTCCAGCCGCTGCGGTGCGCTAATCAGGGTATCGACCAGCTCTGGGCCCAGCTCCCCCTTCATCGCTTCAAGGGCCGCCACCGCCTGACCGTGATGCTGATCGGCGGTGAGACGAAAACCAAAGCCAAATTCGGCGTTGTCCTCGAACAATGAGTTCGACCAGGCCGGCCCCTTCCCTTCGCCATTCTTGGCCCACGGGGTAGTCGGCAGGTTGCCGCCATAGATGGAGGAGCAACCGGTGGCGTTGGCCACCAGCATGCGATCGCCAAACAGCTGGGTCAGCAGCTTGAGGTACGGGGTCTCGCCACAGCCCGCGCAGGCACCGGAGAACTCGAACAGGGGTTCGAGGAACTGGGTGCCGCGCACGGTGGAGAAATCCACCCGCTCGCGGGCAGGCCACGGCAGGCTTTCGAACCAGCGCAGCGCCTGTTTCTGGCCAGCCAGATGGAGCGCCTTATCCATCATGGTGATGGCGCGCTCGCCCTCGTGTTCCTCATCCGCCCCAGCCCGCACCGGACAGGCCTGCACGCACTGACCGCAGCCGGTGCAATCCTCCGGATAGAGTTGCAGGGTGTAGCGGCTATCGGGGAAGCCCTTGGCGGTGACGGGCACCGACTGCGCTGCCTCGGGGGCAGTCGCCAGCCAGTCCTGATGGTAGAACTTAGCCCGCAGCGCCGCGTGGGGGCAGACAAAGACGCAGTTGCCGCACTGGATGCAGATATCGGAGTGCCAGATCGGGATCTCGCGGGCGATATCGCGCTTCTCGAAGCGACTGGTGGCGGTGGGGTAAGTGCCATCCACCGGCAGCATGGAGACCGGGATCAGATCGCCGCGCCCCGCCAGCATCTCGCCAGTGACCCGCTGGACAAACTCGCTGCCCCCCGATGCCAGTGGCAACGGATAGTCGCTGATCTGCTCGTCACCGGCCGGGATGACCACCTGATGGAGATGGGCCAGGGTGTCGTCCACCGCCGCGAAGTTGCGCTCGACCACCTCGGGCCCCTTGCGGGCATAACTCTTCTCAATGCTCTCCTTGATCAGCGCAATAGCCTCATCCCGCGGCAAGACTCCGGCCAGGGCGAAGAAACAGGTCTGCATGATGGTGTTGATGCGATTGCCCATGCCGTTTTGCTCGGCCACCCGATCCCCATCGATGCAGTAGAGCTGGATATTGAGGGCGCGGATACGGGCGCGCAGCCGCTCGGGCAGCTGACCCCACACCTTGTCCGCCTCATAGGGGGCATTAAGCAGCAGGGTCGCCCCTTCCGCGGCGTGCTCCAGCAGATCGACCGATTCGACAAAACCCCACTGGTGGCAGCCGATAAAGCTCGCCTGCTCGATAAGCCAGGGGGCATCGATAGGCTCGGGGCCAAAGCGCAGGTGGGAGACGGTGCGCGAGCCCGACTTCTTGGAGTCGTAGACGAAGTAGCCCTGAGCGTGGAAGCCCTCCAGCTCGCCGATGATCTTGATGCTGTTCTTGTTGGCGCCCACCGTGCCGTCGGCACCAAGGCCGAAGAAGAGTGCCCGCACCCGGCTGGCGGGCTCCAGATCGCCGATGGGGTGCCAGGCCAGACTGAGGCCCGACACATCATCCACTATCCCCACGGTAAAGCGCGGGCGCGGCGCATCGGATGCCAGCTCCTCGAACACCGCCGCGCACATGGCGGGGGTGAACTCCTTGGAAGATAGGCCGTAGCGACCGCCACTGAGCCAGGGCAGCCGCTTGATAAGGCCGCGCTGCAAACCGTCGATCAGCGCGCTCTGCACATCCAGCAGCAACGGCTCGCCACCGGCGCCCGGCTCCTTGGTGCGATCCAGCACCGCCATGCGCCGCACGCTCGCGGGCAGCGCATCGAGCAACGCCTGTACCGGGAAGGGGCGATAGAGGCGAATGACCAGTACCCCGGTCTTGCGATCCTGTTGGTTGAGCCAATCCACGGTAGTGCGGGCAGTAGCCGCCCCCGAGCCCATCAGCACGATGACGTCGGTGGCATCGGGCGCGCCGTGGTACTCCACCAGCCGGTAGTGACGACCGGTCAGCTCGCCGAGGTTGTCCATGCACTGCTGCACCCGCGCCGGTACCGCCTCGTAGAAGGGGTTGACGCTCTCGCGGGACTGGAAATAGGTATCCGGGTTCTGGGCGGTGCCGCGCATCACCGGATGATCCGGGTTGAGCGCCCGCGCACGGTGGGCGCGTACCCAGTCGTTGTCGATAAGCGCCCGGATCTCGTCCCGATGCAGGGCGGTGATCTTGTTCACCTCGTGGGAGGTGCGAAAACCGTCGAAGAAGTGGATAAAGGGCACCCGGCACTGCAGGGTGACGCTGTGGGCAACCAAGGCCAGGTCCTGCGCCTCCTGCACCGAGCCGGAGGCGAGCATGGCAAAGCCGGTGCTGCGCGCCGCCATCACGTCCTGATGGTCGCCAAAGATCGACAGCCCCTGCGCCGCCAAGGATCGGGCCGCCACATGGAACACCGCCGAGGTCAGTTCACCGGCGATCTTGTACATGTTGGGCAGCATCAGCATCAGCCCCTGACTGGCGGTGAAGGTGGTGGCGAGCGCCCCCGCCTGCAGGGCGCCGTGTACCGTGCCAGCCGCCCCCCCTTCGCTCTGCATCTCCACCACGGTGGGGATGTTGCCCCACAGGTTGGTCTGCCCTTCCGCCGCCCAGGCGTCGGCCAGTTCGGCCATAGTCGAGCTTGGGGTAATGGGGTAGATGGCACACACTTCGCTCAGCTGGTAGGCCACCCGGGCCGCGGCTTCGTTGCCGTCGACCATGATCAATTCATGTTTCATTGGGACTCCTCCGGTTGGCGCAGCTCGATGGCGTGGCAGGGGCACTGGTCGTGGCAGGCACCGCAGCCGGTGCAGCGCTCGGCATCCACCTGATACCCCTTGCCCGGCCCCAGCTTGGCGATGGCCTGCTCGGGGCAGCTGCCGTAGCAGCCGTCGCACTCGAAGCAGTTGCCGCAGGAGTAGCAGCGCGCCGCCTCGTAACGGGCGGCAACCTCATCCAGCCCGCCGATGATCTCGCCAAAGTCATCCCGCGCCCACGCCGGTTTGACCGGCTGACTGCTGGCTGGCGCGTGGGTCTGGAACCAGAGTTGCAACTGCTCCGGCCCCACCAGCGGGTAGGAGACCATCTTCTGGTAGTGGCGACCGCGCAGCCAGGCATCCATATGGCGCGCCGCCTTCTTGCCATGGCCGGTGGCGATGGTGACGGTACGCTCGGAGGGCACCATGTCGCCGCCCGCAAACAGACCCGGCACATCCGTCATCAGGTTACCCGCCACCTGCACCACCCCCTCCTTGTTGACCCGCACGCCGGGAATGCTCTCCAGCACCGAGAGATCGACCTCCTGACCGAGCGCCAGAATAAGGGAGTCTGCTTCGAGGGTTTCAAACTTGCCGGTGGGCACCGGCTTGCCCTCGGCATCCAGCGCCATCACCTCCACCTCGATATGGGTGTTGTCGAGCTGGCGAATGCTGCGCAGCCAGTTGATCTTGATCCCCTCCTCCTCGGCCTCATCGGCTTCGAAGGCGTGGGCCGGCATATGGTCGCGGTCGCGGCGGTAGATGATCATCGCCTCTTCCACACCGAGGCGGCGGGCAGTGCGGGCCGCGTCCATGGCGGTATTGCCACCCCCATAAATCGCCACCCGCCGTCCCAGTTTGGGTGGCGGCAAGCCCTGCTCTTCGGCCAAACTGGCCTGCTCGAGGAAACTCACCGCATCGAGGATCTTGCCCGCTTCCCGGGCCGGAATATCAACCCGCTTGGCCAGATGGGCGCCGATGGCCATAAAGACGGCGTCAAAGCCCCCCTCGTCGCGCTCGCGCAGCACATCCTCCACCTTGTGGTTGAGAGTGAGGGTCACCCCGGCAGCCACGATACGGGCCACCTCCCGATCCAGCACGTCGCGGGGCAAACGGTAAGCGGGAATACCGAAGCGCAGCATGCCGCCGGCAAGCGGCCCCGCCTCGCGGATCTCCACCTGATGGCCGAGCCGGTTGAGGTGCCAGGCGCAGGAGAGGCCGGAGGGCCCGGCACCGATCACCAGCACCTTCTTGCCGCTGGCAGGGGCAGGTGGCGCTGGCTGCCAGCCACGGGCCAGCGCCTCGTCGCCGAGGAAACGCTCGATGGCGTGGATGGAGACGGATTCATCCACCTGCCCGCGGTTGCAGGCGCTCTCGCAGGGGTGATAGCAGACCCGGCCATGAATGGCGGGCAAGGGGTTCTCTTCGATCAGGGTCTGCCAGGCCGCTTCAAAGCGACCGGCCTGCGCCAAAGAAAGCCAGGCCTGGATGTTTTCTCCGGCCGGGCAGGCGTGATTGCAGGGTGGCAGGGCCGGCCGCCAGACGGGTAGCCGGGTACGCACCGGGCCTGTTCCCGTTTTCAGGGAGAGATCCGGCAATGGGGTCATGTCCAGTTGTTTGCTCATACATTGCTTTCTTCTTTTTGTGTGACAGGCCCCACCCGATGGCGCTTGATACCGTGTCGCCGAGGCGGACGGTGGCCGGATGGGGAAGAAGCGAAAGCGTTAGAAACTGGGAACTGAGTCGATAATGGCCGCTTTTTTGTACTGATTAGCGAATCAGGATCAAAAAATGTTGCACTTTATGGTTCATAGAGACCAGAACGTGACTCAAGTAACATCTTGTCCAGCTGGCCGCTCGCTTTCAGTTTGGCTAGCCCCCGATTGAAGGTTTTGATCAGCTCGTCGGCATTGGCGCGCTTGCGGCTGATCAACAGGTGACCTTCAACTTTCATCACGGGTTTTGAATGGGTTACAAAGAGATCGACCGTGCTGGCCGGGTAGAACTGACGCAGGGAGTAGTAGCCGACATCGATGTTCTCCAGCGTCAGGTCGGCACGGCCGGAGAGCAGCAGATCGAAGCTCTGGCGCAGCCGGGTGACGAACTGCACCTGCAGCGGCACCTGCGCGATGGCTGCAAAAAAATCTGCATTGTAGGTATAGCCACTGACCGCAGCCAGCTTGCGATCCGCCAGATCCTGATAGCCACGCCATTCCAGCGGATCGGATTTGAGATAGAACCAGACGTAGGTCTCGCTCAGAATGGGATCGCTGTAGAGATGGGTTTTGCGCCGCTCGCTCGACTCATACCAGTGGACTGTGCCATCCACCACTCCCTCCTCCGACAAGCGAAAGGCCCGCTTCCAGGGCAGAAACTGGAACTTGACGCTCACCCCTTCACTCTTGAACGCCTCGCTCACCACATGGGGGATCAGCCCCTGATATTTCAGCGTCTCGGAGCAGTAAGGGGGATACTCTCCCGTGGTCAGGGTCAGCTCCTGCGCCCAGAGCCCGTGACAAAAAAGGCTCACCGCCAGCAACCAGCTTATTTTCATCCCGATACCCTCTTGCTCTGTTTTCCCAACTATAGACCGCCCCTTGAAAGGATTGCCGGATCGCCGGGGAACCGTTATGTTCCCCTTTTTCCAGGCGAACGCGCCGCGTCACAAGGATATGAAGATGCCCAGGCTAGACAGCATTCACCTCTACCCCATCAAATCGACTGCAGGCATGCCGCTGGCTCGCGCCCGGGTGACCGAAGAGGGACTGGCAGGGGATCGCCGCTACATGGTGGTCAAACCGGACGGCACCTTTATCACCGCCCGAACCCATCCCCAACTGCAACAGGTCGTGGCTACCCCCATCGAAGGGGGCTTGCAACTGCGCTATCCGGGCTTTGAACCGCTCACCCTGCAAGAGGCCGACTTCAGCCGCGCCCCGCAAGCTACCGGAGTCTGGAGCGACCGTTTCACCGCCCTGCACACCGACCCCAAAGCCGATGGGTGGCTAAGCCGGGTGGCAGGGGAGACGGTGCAACTGCTCTGGCTGGGTGAAACCTCTGATCGCTTTCGCGAGAAGACCGGCACCCGGGTCAGCTTTGCCGACGGTTATCCGCTGCTGCTGATAAGCCAGGCCTCCCTGGAGGATCTCAACCTGCGCTCCGATGCCCTGCACCAGATGAGCCAGTTCCGTACCAATCTGGTGGCAAGCGGCACCCGCCCCCTCGAGGAGGACAGCTGGGTGCGTATCCGCATCGGCGAGGTGGAATTCAAGGTGGTCAAGCCCTGCAGCCGCTGCATCATGACCACGGTGGAAGCGGGCACCGATCGTTTCAACGCCCTGAAAGAGCCGCTGGCCACCCTCACCCGCTACCGCCGTGGCGAGGATGGCGAGGTCTACTTCGGCCAGAATCTGGTGGCCCTGAACGAGGGGTGGATTGAGGCAGGCAGCGAGATCGAGGTGCTGGAACGCACCCGTCCGGTGGTCTATCCCGCCGCCGCGCCGAAAAAACGGGAGCTGGTCTGCGTGGCCCGCGAACCGCTGGCGCGGGATCTGGAGACCTTCTGGTTCGAGGCGGCCGATGGCGAGCCGCTGCCCGACTACCTGCCGGGCCAGCATCTGCCCATCAGCCTTGATATCAAAAACGAGCGGATTCAACGGCGCTATACCCTGAGCTCTACGCCAGATCACCCAGAGCGTTACAGTATCAGCGTCAAGAAGGTGGAGGGTGGTCGCATCTCCCACTGGCTGCACCAGCAGTTGCAGGTGGGCGACCGGCTGCTGGCCGCCAACCCCGCAGGCGAGTTTCACCTGGGCCACGAGCGCAACCTCCTGCTGCTCTCCGCAGGCTCCGGCGTCACCCCCATGCTGGCGATAGCCCGCACCCTGGCGCTACACGAGGAGCTGGAAGATGTGCACTTTATGCATCTGTGCCGCAGCGAAGCGGACATTCCCGCCGCCAGCGAACTGCACGCCATGGCGCAGCAAGGCATGACGCTCACCCTGATCCTGAGCCAGCCAGATAGCCACTGGCAGGGGCTGCAAGGGCGACTCAATGATGAGCATCTGCAACTGGTCAAAGGGCTGGCCGAAAAAGAGGTCTTTATCTGCGGCCCCCACGGCTTTATGGCCGATGCTGCCGCCAAAGTTGCAGCCCTCGGCGTTCCGGCCGCACGGATCAAACAGGAGAGTTTTGGCGGCGCCATTCTCTCGGTGGCCCGCCCCCATCAGGCGGTACAACTGCGTATCGGCGCCCAAGCCTTTACCGGCAACAATCAGGGCACTGTGCTGGATCAAGCCAACAAGCAAGGTGTAGAGCTGCCATGGAGCTGTCGCGCCGGCATCTGCGGCAGTTGCAAACAAACGCTGATCTCGGGCGAGGTGGATCACCCCGATACCCCCGCCATCACCGCCGCCGAGCGGGCAAAGGGCAAGATCCTTGCCTGCTGCGCCGTGCCGCTCACAGACCTTGAAATCCTATGAGCAGGTGATCGGGCTGCATTAATTCACGCCAACCCAGATGACCGGGGAATTGATCCCGGTCATTTTTCTTGCCAAGGCCGCCGCCCAGCTTCTGCTTATTTCCGTTCATCGTCCTCGGAGCAAGTTTTCCCTTCCTATACTCTCAGAGCAAAAAGCCTTGCCAGCCATTGACTTGGCGATGCTCCATACGACACTCAGCCATAGGGAAAGGACGCCCATACCATGGAACAGAACAAGCCCGCCTTTCAGCTCAACCTGCTGCTATCCGTCATTACCCTAATCCTGCTGTCACTGGTGTTTTTCGCCTACAGCTGGGCGGGTAAACAACTGGAAGAGAGTTATCGACAACAATATGTCTCCTACCTGCTGGCCGATGAGCTGCGCCAATCCTCCGATGATCTGACCCGACTCGGTCGCACCTATGTCATCACCAAGGATCCCGCCTACGAGCAGCAGTACATGCGGATCCTGGCCATTCGCAACGGCGAGCAACCGAGGCCGGAAGGCTACAACCGTATCTACTGGGATTTTGTCGCCGCCAACGGCCAGAATCCACGACCCGATAGTAACCAGCGCCGCGGCCTGATCGACCTGATGAAGGATGCCGGTTTTACCGACGGGGAGCTGGCCAAACTGAACGAAGCCAAAAACAACTCGGATGCGCTGGTCAACACCGAGGTGGCCGCCTTCAAACTGGTGCAGCAGAGCGATGGCGACCCGGTTACCAACCAGCAGAAAGCCATCGCCATGATGCATGACAAGGCCTATCACCAGAACAAGGGGCGCATCATGTCTCCCATCGATGACTTTTACGTGATGATGGAGCAGCGTAACCAGGAGGCGGTCGAAAGCGCCATCGCCAATACCGATATGTTGCGCTATCTCTTTATCGCCCTCGGTCTGGTGTTGATGTTCTTCCTCTGGCGCACCTATCGCTCCCTGCTCGATCTGGTGGGCACCTCGGTCGAACAGCTCAAGACCGATCTCCATCTGCTGGCGGAGGGGGACTTCTCGCGTCCCATCAAGGTGCCGGCCGGCTCGAAAGAGAGCCTGATCGGTCTGCTCGGCGGCATGCAGACCACCCTCAAGGGGATCATCGCCAAGGTCTCCCACTCCACCGAGGAGCTGTCCCACTCTGCTGACAGCATCGCCCAGATCGCCGAACAGACTGCCCAGTTTGCCACCGATCAGCAAACCAGTACCCAGACCATGGCCGCCGCCATCGAGGAGCTGGTGGTGAGCATCAGTCACCTCTCCGACAACGCCACCCATGCCGACGAGCTGAGCAAGGTCTCCGCCAATACCCTGGAGGAGGGATCAGGGGTCATTAAAGAGACGCTTGGCAGCATCGAGAATATCTCCACCACAGTGGGGGATGCGGCCAGCACCATTTCCGAGCTCAACGGCCATACCCAGCAGATTTCGGAGATCATCGGAGTGATCCGCGGCATCGCCGATCAGACCAACCTGCTGGCCCTCAACGCGGCCATCGAGGCGGCGCGGGCCGGTGAACAGGGGCGCGGCTTTGCGGTGGTGGCCGACGAGGTGCGCAATCTGGCCAGCCGCTCGGCGGCCTCAACCCAGCAGATCACCGGGATGATCAGCAAGATCCAGAGCGGGGCGGATGCCTCCATCCGCAGCATGGAGAACACGGTCAACAACGTCTCTCGCGGGGTTACACTGGCCAACCAGACCGGCGAGGCGATCGCCAGCATCCAGAGCCACGCCTCAAACCTCACCGGCCTGATGGGGGAGATCAGCCACACCCTGCGCGAGCAGTCCACCGCCGCCAACGAGGTGGTCTCTACCGTCGGCAACATCACCTCCCTCTCCGAGCAATCGGGGGATGCCGCCCGCCACGTGTCCCAAGAGGCAGCCAAGCTCAAGCAGCTGTCACGGGTACTGCGCCAGGAGATGGGGCATTTCAAGCTTTAAAGAACGCTGAAAAGCAAAACGGCTGCCCGAAGGCAGCCGTTTTTTTTGCGGGGTTATCCCCCATCATTCAGTATCTATCAACCACGCAGGGCGGCGATACGCTGCTCGATGGGCGGGTGGCTCATGAACAGCTCGCTCATGGAGCGCTTGCCGTTGATGCCAAAAGCCATCATGGAGCCTTCCAGCTGCGGTTCGGCACCGCGGGAGAGACGCTCAAGGGCGGCAATCATCTTGTCGCGACCGGCCAGCTTGGCGGCACCGGCATCGGCACGGAACTCGCGCTGACGGCTGAACCACATGACGATGATGGAGGCCAGAATGCCGAACAGCATCTCCAGCACGAACACGGTGATCATGTAGGCAAAACCGCCGGTGCTGCTGCTCTCTTCCTCGTTGTTGGAGCTGAAGAAGTTGCTGATAACGCCAGCCACGATCCGGGCGAAGAACATCACGAAGGTGTTCACTACCCCCTGGATCAGGGTCAGGGTCACCATGTCGCCATTGGCCACGTGACTCACCTCGTGGGCCAGCACCGCTTCCGCCTCGTCACGGCTCATGCTGTAGAGCAGGCCGGAGGAGACCGCAACCAGCGAATCATCGCGGCGGGCACCGGTCGCAAAGGCGTTCATCTCGGGAGAGTCGTAGATCCCCACTTCCGGCATCTTGATACCCGCTTCGCGGGCCTGACGGGCCACAGTGCTCACCAGCCAGTGCTCGGTCTCGTTACGGGGTTGCTCGATGACCTGGACGCCATAGCTGCGCTTGGCCATCCACTTGGACATCAGCAAGGAGATAAAGGAACCCCCAAAACCGAACACGGCACAGAACACCAACAGCCCGGAAATGCTTGACTTGTTGATCCCCAGAACCGAGAACAGGATATTGAGTACCACCCCCAGCACCAGCATGACGGCCAGGTTGGTCACCAGGAATAGCATAATTCGCTTCATATAGACTCCTTGTGAAGATAAAGGACATGACCGGGGATCACTCGGGATCCCCACCTGATCATGTTAATGTCGACATTCTAGGGAGATTCGATGAATGTTCGCTGAATATGCCGTCAAAGTAGCGGCGAGATATCGAGACGCCCCTGCAAATCGGCTTCAAGCGGATTGTTTATAAACGGAATTTCGCCGAGGAAGGGGGCTGGCAGCAAACCTCTCAGGGTGTCCAGATTTTCCTGATAATGGCTCATGGAACCATGGAGCCGATTAATTACCCACCCCGCCACCGGCAACTGATCATTGCGAATGGCGGCAAAGGTGAGCAGCGCATGGTTGAGGCAACCCAGCTTGGCCCCCACCACCATGATCACCGCCATGTTCTCCTGCTTGACCCAGTCCGACAGCAGATGCTTGCGATCGAGCGGCAGATACCAGCCCCCCGCCCCTTCCACTACCGCCAGTTCGGCCCCTGCCTGTTCAATCTTGCGCAGCCCCTCGCTCAACCCCTGCATGGTGATAGGCTGGCGCGCCTCGCTGGCGGCGATATGGGGCGCAATCGGCGGCTCATAGGCGAACGGATTGACCACCTCATAGGGCAGCGGCAGGCTCGCCGCCTCCTGCAACAGAACGGCATCGAGGTTGCGCAGCCCGTCCGGTGTGCGGGCACATCCGGCCGAGACCGGCTTGTAGCCCGCGCACTTGATTCCCTGTGCGCTGAATTCACGCAACAAGGTGCGCGCCACCAGCGTCTTGCCCACATCGGTATCGGTGCCGGTGATAAAGAATGATTTCATACGATTCTCTCCTTGGCAGGGAGTGGCACACTGCCCTGCACATACTGCGATTCCCGGCGCTCAGCGAGGCTTGCTGAGACGGCCGAGGCACACCCGATAACTGGCGACCAGCCTGCCATCGGGCTGGCGAAACGCCTCATACGCCTGAGCCAGCTGCTGCAATCTGGCGCGACCGCTCAGACCGGCCGGGGCGTCGTTTCCCTGATTGTCGTTGACCTGATTGGCCCCGATCCCCTTGAGATCGCGCAACAGCTGCGGCAATTCAAGATAGGCGAGATCCCAGGTGATACAACGCAGCTCGGGAGCAGATACCCCAGCACTAGCCAGCGCCTGCTCCAATTGTGGCAGGCTGAGGAAGCGATTGACATGGGCGCGACCATCAAGCTGCTGCCAGGCGGCTCGCAACTGCCAGAGCGACTCATCGAGCAGGGTCGAAAAAAAGATCTGGCCGCCGGGTTTGACCACCCGCAGCAACTCGCCAAAGGCGTGAGCCGGACGCTCGCACCACTGCAGCGCCAGACTGGAGAAGACCCAGTCGAACGTGTTATCGGCGAAAGGGAGCTGCTCCGCATCGCCGCAGAGCAGGCGGGCACCGCTGCCGCGCAGGGCAGCCTGCGCCAGCATGCCGGGGGCGAGATCCAGCCCCACCAGCTGGTGACAGCGGTTCGCCAGTTGGGGCAAGAAAAAACCGGTGCCGCAGCCCAGATCCAACCCGCTCACCGTCAGATCAGTGCCAACCAGCCTGTCTGGCATCCATTCCAGCAGCGCCAGCCCCACCTCCTGCTGAAAGCGGGCATGGGCGTCGTAGTGACGAGCCGCCGCCCCGAAACGACGGGCGAGCTGCGCCTTGTCCACCGTTTGAAAACGCTCAGCCATGGCAAGCCTCCCCAACCGTTGTTGCAGCAGGGCTGGCACCCAAGGCATCGAGCAGGCGATCCACATCCTGCTCGCGGTGAGCCGCGCTCAGGGTAATACGCAGCCGGGCCGTACCGACCGGCACCGTGGGCGGGCGGATGGCGCTCACCCAGACGCCGCGCTCCCGCAGCCGTTCAGCCAGTTGCAGGGCAACACTGCTCTCCCCCACCAGCAGCGGCTGGATCGGGGTAGCGCTGGCACCGAGTTGCCAACCCAGAGCCTGCGCCCCTTGCCGGAAGCGGGCGATCAGCTGACCAAGATGGGCGCGGGCCTCATCGGCGGCGCGCACCAACACGATGCTCTTGCTCACCGCACAAGCCTGCGCGGCGGGCATATGGGTGCTGTAGACATAGTGGCGAGCGAAGTTGACCAGATACTCCACCAGCTCGCGGCTGCCACCGACAAAGGCGCCTGCCACACCGAGCGCCTTGCCAAAAGTGCCCATCTGGATGTGCACGCTGGCAGGATCAACCCCTTGCGCCGCCAGGGTGCCACGTCCCTCAGGGCCCAGCACGCCGAGACCGTGGGCATCGTCGATCATCAGCCAGTTGCCGCTCCGGGCTGCCAATGCCGCGAGCTCGCGCCAGGGGGCCTGATCCCCGTCCATGCTGAACACCCCTTCCGAAACAATCAGTCCGCGATTTGGCTCAAGCTGCCGTTCAAGGGCTGCCATGTCGTTGTGGGCAAAGCGCTTCATCTTGCAGGGGAGCTGGCTGCCCATCTCCTGCAAAGAGGCGTGATTGAGTTTGTCCTGCCACAGCAGGTGCTCCTTGCCAAGCAGCGCTTTGAGCACCGCCTGATTGGCCGAAAAGCCGCAGTTGAACAGCAGCACCGCCTCCACCCCCAGCCAATCGGCCAGGGTCTCCTCAAGCTCTTGGTGGGCACGACTGTAACCGGTCACCAGTGGCGAGGCGCCGGCGCCAGCGCCATAGCGCTCAATCCCCGCGTTGAAGGCGGCCTTGATGGCGCCGTGTTCTGCCAGTCCCAGATAGTCGTTGGCGGAAAAGTTGAGGTATTCGAGCCCCGCAACTCTGAGCCGCCCGCCACTCGCCCCGTCGGTCGCGATGCGGTTGCGCAGCAGGCCAGCCTGTTCGCGCCCGGCCAGCGCAGCGCCCAATGCAAAGGGGCCCGTTACAGCAGGGCCAGTCATGACCGAGCGGCCCCTGCACGGGGGCGGGTGGCGTCATAAAACATCTCGGCAGGTGCGCTCTGGCGACTCACCTCGGCCAGCAGCTCCTCTTCTTGAACCTGATCCGGCTTCTGGGCGCGCTGGGCGGGACGAATACCGAGTCGCTTGAACAGCTGCATATCGCTGTTCTCGTCCGGGTTCGGGGTGGTCAGCAACTTGCAGCCATAGAAAATGGAGTTGGCCCCGGCCATAAAGCACATGGCCTGCATCTGCTCATTCATCTTCTCCCGCCCGGCTGAGAGGCGCACATGGGAGGCGGGCATCATGATCCGCGCCACGGCAATGGTGCGGATAAATTCGAATGGATCGAGGTTCTCCTCGTTCTCCAGCGGCGTTCCCTTCACCTTGACCAACATGTTGATGGGCACGCTTTCGGGGTGACGGGGCAGGTTGGCGAGCGCCATCAAGAGGCCCGCCCGATCTTTGGCCTGCTCGCCCATGCCGACGATACCGCCGGAGCAGACCTTCATGCCGGCGCCTCGCACATGCTCCAGCGTATCGAGCCGATCCTGATAGGTGCGGGTGGAGATGATCTCGCCGTAAAACTCCGGCGAGGTGTCGAGGTTGTGGTTGTAGTAATCGAGCCCCGCAGCGCCAAGACGGGCCGCCTGATCGGCGGTGAGCATGCCCAAGGTCATGCAGGTCTCCATCCCCAGCCCGCGCACCTCCTCGATCATCCGGATGATGTAGGGCATGTCTTTTTCTTTGGGGTTGCGCCAGGCGGCCCCCATGCAAAAGCGTGACGAGCCGTTGGCCTTGGCTTCGCGGGCCCGCTCCAGCACCTTCTCCACCTCCATCAGCCGCTCGGCCTCAAGACCGGTGTGGTAACGGGCGCTCTGGGGGCAGTATTTGCAATCTTCCGGGCAGGCGCCGGTCTTGATGGAGAGCAGGGTGCTCACCTGCACTTCATTCGGGTCAAAGTGGGCGCGGTGGACAGTCTGGGCCTGAAACAGCAGATCGTTGAATGGCAGAGCAAACAGGGCCTGAACCTCGGCGAGGGTCCAGTCATGACGAAGGGCGTGACCGCCCGCGGTGAGAGCATTCATACATGGCTTCCGGTTGTTATTAGTGGGATCCTGCGCCCGCCATCTTGGGATGGTCAGCTACAAAACCCGCCGCCGGGCCTGCGCACTCAGGGTTATGCGCAGTGCCAAGTGGCTGAAATTGTTGGCTAGTGTAGAGAGCACGCGTAGACTGTCAACACCGACCAGATCAAATTAATTGACAACAGAACAGCAAATGACCAACCAAGAATTCGACCTGCACCACATCTGGCACCCCTATACCTCCCTGACCCACCCCCTGCCCTGCTATGAAGTGGCCAGTGCCAAAGGGGTGACCATCACCCTCAGCGATGGCCGCGAACTGGTGGATGGCATGAGCTCCTGGTGGGCTTGCGTGCACGGCTATCAGGTGCCGGAGTTGGACGCCGCCGCCACCGCCCAGCTCGGCAAGATGTCCCACGTGATGTTTGGCGGCCTCACCCACGCCCCGGCGGTCGAGCTCTGCCGCAAGCTGGTGGAGATCACTCCGAAGGGGCTTGATCGGGTATTTCTGGCCGATTCCGGCTCGGTGGCAGTGGAAGTGGCGCTCAAGATGGCGCAGCAATACTGGCACGCCAAGGGGACGCCCAAAGCCAAGTTTGTCGCCCTGCGCAGCGGCTATCACGGCGACACCTTTGGCGCCATGAGCGTCTGCGATCCCGATGGCGGCATGCACGAGCTCTACAAGGGCTTCTTGCCGGAGCACCATTTTGTCGACGCGCCCAGCTGCCGCTTCCACGCCGAGTGGGACGAGCAGTGCGTGGTGGAGCTGGCGACGCTCATGGCCGATCACCACGAAGAGATCGCCGCCATCGTGCTTGAGCCCATAGTGCAAGGCGCTGGCGGCATGCGCTTCTACCATCCCCGCTACCTGCAGTGGGTGCGCGCCCTGTGCGACGAATTCGGCGTGCTGCTGATTGCCGACGAGATTGCCACCGGCTTTGGCCGCACCGGCCAGCTGTTTGCCTGCGACTGGGCGGGGATCAGCCCCGACATCATGTGTCTGGGCAAGGCGCTGACCGGCGGCTACCTCACCCTCTCGGCGACCCTCACCACCGAGCATGTCGCCCGCACTATCTGTGACGGCAAGGCGGGCGTCTTTATGCACGGCCCCACTTTTATGGGCAACCCGCTCGCCTGCGCGGTGGCCAACGCCTCCATCGAGTTGCTGCTGGCCTCACCGTGGCAGGAGCGGGTGCGCGCCATCGAACATCAACTGCGTACCGAACTGGTGGAATTGACTCTCAACCCGGCAGTTGCGGATGTGCGGGTGCTCGGTGCCATCGGGGTGGTGGAGATGAAGGAGCGGGTGGACGTGGCGCGCATCCAGCGCAAGTTTGTCGAACTGGGCGCCTGGATCCGCCCTTTTGGCAAGCTGATCTACCTGATGCCCCCCTTCGTCATCACCCCTGAAGAGCTGCGGGTATTGACCGGTGCCATCAGTCAGGCCATCGCCGAGGGCGAGTTTTAAGGCAAGCGGCGGGCGGCCATCGTTGCCGCCCGTTTGACTACCGGCATTTGATATATAGAGAGGACAACTTTATCCACTTCAGTGCGGTTTCACTTGCCGTAATGTGAGCAAAACACCAGACCTGAGACTCCAAGAGGGGTAAACTGCTGCGGTTTTACCATCAAGAAAGACTGCTCATGCGCCTCTCCATTGCTGCCAAAATCAACTTTTTCCTGCTCTTCATCTTCTCCATGGTACTGGTCTTCTCCGCAGCCTATCAGGCGGTGCGCGAGCGCGATCTGATCCTGACCCTCATCAAGGAGCAGAGCCGCGAGCAGACCGAAGCCTATTTCGACGGCCTCAACATGCTGATGCTGACCGGCAAGATGGATGCCCGCGACACCCTGCGCGCCAAGTTTCTCGATCACGCCCATGTGGAGGATGCCCGCATCGTCCGTGGCGAGGCGGTGAGCAAACAGTACGGGCCGGGACGGGAGAGCGAACAGAGCAAGGATGAATATGATCAGCTGGCACTAGCGGGTAAAGGGAGCCTGGAGGTGGTGCACGACGGCATGCACAGCCGTCTGGTAGTGACCCGACCGCTGCTGGCCAAGAAGGATTTTCGCGGCACCGACTGCACCAGCTGTCATCTGGTGCCGGAGAATACCGTGCTCGGCGCCGTCCGTTTTGATTACTCTCTCGACTCCCTCTTTACCCGGGTCGAGCAGAATATTCTCACCTCGGCGCTGATCCTCACCGGCATCTTCGGGCTGGGACTGCTGCTGACCCTCTGGGTCATCCGCACCTGGATCGTCCGCCCTCTCAACCAGTTGACCCGCTCCATGGAAGAGGCCACCGATATGCACGACTTCGGCCACCGGCTGGAGGGGGATGATGGCGACGAGATTGGCCGGTTGGCCCAAGCTTACAACCAGATGCTCGACAGCGTGGAGCGCCAGCTCGGCAAGCGCACCAAGGCCAGCAGACAGGAGCCGGATCAGCCCCGTTGAGCGGAAGCGGTTAACCGACGTAGTAGAAGAGCAGACTGGCGATCAGCACCAGCAGCAAGATCGCCAGATTGACGTGCCGGGAGTCATCCTGACGGCGGCTGCGCGTGCGCTCCAGCAGCAACACCGCCAGCGTCAGGGCGCAACAGCTCCAGAGCCCGTAGACCAGCCAGGGGGTAAGGGCCGGGTCCCAATAATCGCGCACCTCGATCCCGCCAAAGACCAGAAAACCGTAGGCAATTTCGGGCCGGGCATGGTGGTAAAGGGAGAGCAGCACGATAAAGCCGCCCCAGCAGAGCATCACCAGCCCCTGCAATACCCGTGTCAGCCAATCTGGCCCATGCCGCCGATCTTTCACCCGCCTCTCCTGCACCCGTGACACTCTTGTTGAGTAAACCATGCCGAAAACCCCACCAGAGTCCGACATTTTTGCTTGTTTATCAAACCCGCGCGGGTAAGATTGACGGCTTAGTCTGCCATGGTGGGCCATCTGTGCCCGGGCCAGACTCCCTAATGTTGCAAATAGCGCTGCAAGAACAAGCTGGAGACAATATTTCGATGACGCACGCATCCGTAGTAGATGTGCTGACCGGTAAATATGCGGTTGGCACCACCCAAACTGTCAAAGGGTGGATCCGGACTCGCCGTGATTCCAAGGCGGGGATCTCATTTTTGGCCGTATCCGATGGCTCCTGTTTCCATCCGGTACAGGCGGTTGTTGCCAATACCCTGGCCAATTACGAGAATGAAGTGCTGCGTCTGACCACTGCCTGCTCCGTGGAAGTGACCGGCGTGGTTGCCGCCTCTCAGGGCAGCGGCCAGGCTTTCGAACTGCAGGCGACCGATGTGAAAGTGATTGGCTGGGTCGAAGATCCGGACACCTACCCGATGGCCGCCAAGCGCCACAGCATCGAATATCTGCGTGAACAGGCCCACCTGCGCCCGCGCACCAACATTGTTGGCGCAGTGACCCGCGTTCGTCACTGCCTGGCACAAGCCATCCACCGCTTCTTCCACGAAGAGGGTTTCCTCTGGGTTGCGACACCGCTCATCACTGCCTCTGACACCGAAGGTGCCGGCGAGATGTTCCGCGTCTCCACTCTGGACATGGAAAACCTGCCGCGCACCGACGCCGGCAAGGTGGACTACAACGAAGATTTCTTCGGCAAAGAGGCTTTCCTGACCGTATCCGGCCAGCTGAACGCCGAAACCTATGCCTGCGCCCTTTCCAAGGTCTACACCTTCGGCCCGACCTTCCGGGCGGAAAACTCCAACACCAGCCGTCACCTGGCCGAGTTCTGGATGGTTGAACCGGAAGTGGCCTTCAACGATCTGGCCGCCAACGCCGCACTGGCCGAAGCCATGCTGAAGTACGTCTTCAACGCCGTGTTGACCGAGCGCCGCGACGATCTGGAGTTCTTCGCCCAGCACGTTGACAAGGATGCCATCGATCGTCTGGAGCGTTTTGTCTCCTCCGACTTCGCCCAGATCGACTACACCGACGCCATCGACGTGCTGCAAAACTGTGGCAAGAAGTTCGAGTTCCCGGTCTCCTGGGGTATCGATCTCTCCTCCGAGCACGAGCGCTATCTGGCCGAGGAGCACTTCAAGTCGCCGGTAGTGGTGAAGAACTACCCGAAAGATATCAAGGCCTTCTACATGCGCCTCAACGACGACGGCAAGACCGTTGCCGCAATGGACGTACTGGCACCGGGCATCGGCGAGATCATCGGTGGTTCCCAGCGTGAAGAGCGTCTGGACGTGCTGGATGCCCGTCTGGCAGAGATGGGCCTGAACAAGGAAGATTACTGGTGGTATCGCGACCTGCGTCGCTTCGGTACCGTGCCGCACTCCGGCTTCGGTCTGGGCTTCGAGCGTCTGGTGGTCTACGTGACCGGTATGGGCAACGTCCGCGACGTGATCCCGTTCCCCCGTACTCCGCGTACCGCCGAGTTCTGATCAGCGGTATCTTGCCACTTGATTGCAAAAGCCGACCTTGGGGTCGGCTTTTTTATTGTCACCGTTATGGGTGATACTCAGGATCAACCGGCACAAGGAACTCGTCGCCCATGGGATATCGCCTGCTGTTCTCGCTATTACTGTTCTGCATGCCTGTTCCACTGTGGGCCAAGCCCGTTCGTCTGACCACTCTGGAGTGGCCCCCCTACACCAGCCAGAGCCTGCCCGATGGCGGCCTTACCGGTCATATCGTCAAGCGCGCCTTTGCCGAGGCGGGACTGGAAGTGGAGTTCGACTTCTACCCCTGGCAACGGGCGGTGCGGCTGGCGGCCGATCCGGCCGATCCCTACAGCGGCTACTTTCCCGAGTACCTCTCCGACACCCTGCCCACCCTGTGGCGCAGCTCCCCCAGCGTGGGCGACAGTGTGCTGGGCATGGCTCAGCGGGCTGGGGCGCCTATCCTCTGGCAGCAGCTCGAGGATCTCGCCCCCTACCGGATCGGCGTGGTGGCGGGGTACGTCAACAGCCGTGAATTCGATGCTCTAATGGCCAGTAAGCGCCTCAACACTGCCGCTGTCGATTCCGACCTGCTCAACCTGCGCAAATTGCAGCGCGACCGGCTCGATCTGGCGGTGATCGATCGGGATGTCTTTCAGTGGCTCATCAACCATGAGCGCAAACTGAGCAGCGCCGGATTGCAATTTCACCCGAAGATCCTCGAACACAAGAGCATGCACATCATGTTTCGCCCCGATCAGCAGGCGTTGCAGCAACGGGTGGCGCAGGCCATTGCCAGATTGGATATTGCCAAGCTAAGCGAGGATTATCAGCGCCGCTATCTGCAGTCATCGTCCGCCCCCTGACAATCAGACTCGTAGAACCCCCAACTTGGTAGAAATTATCATCCGAACCCGCGCTTTTAGCGCCTATTCTCCCGTGATCCAGACCTTTTCTGACGCCTCCCTTGCAGCCTTGTTTGCCGTCATGACGCCCTCTGTAGCGACCTGACGGGTGAATCCAGAGTGATACCATACCCTTGAAGAAGTGATGTTTTTATCAGCACGTGGTTTTTAAGTGGTTTAATCTAAAATTCATCGAGTTATTGAAGTAACTCAATTTTTTCACTTTTGCAGGGGAGCAGAATAGCAACTAACCCTTTTGGGCTAAATAAAACAGACAACGACAATTCATGGTTCAGGCTACCCGCGGCAACATGGGTTGAATCACACGAGGTGATGGAATGATCTTGATGGAATTTTTGGTGGTGCTCGGCTGTTTGCTGCTGGGTACCCGCTTTGGGGGCATGGGACTCGGTCTCATCAGTGGTATCGGTCTCTTCCTGCTGACCTTCGTCTTCGGCCTGGTGCCGGGCGAACCGCCTGTTCAGGTGATGCTGACCATTCTGGCGGTGATCGGCTGTGCCGCCACCCTGCAGACTGCCGGTGGCCTCAACCTGATGATGCAAGTGGCCGAGCGTCTGCTGCGCCGTCACCCGCAATACATCACTATCCTGGCGCCGCTGACGACCTGGACCCTCACCTTCCTGTGCGGTACCGGCCACGTGGTCTACACCATGTTCCCCATCATCGCTGACATCGCGTTGCAGAAGAACATCCGTCCCGAGCGTCCGATGGCCGTGGCATCCGTTGCCTCCCAGATGGCGATCTGTGCCTCCCCGGTCTCCGTTGCCGTGGTCTCCATGGTCTCCATTCTGGCGGCCGGTCATGGTATTGGTCAGGCTTACGGCCTGCTCGACATCCTGATGGTCGCCATCCCCTCCTCCCTGACCGGTGTGGTCATGGCGGCCCTGTGGAGCCTGCGTCGCGGCAAGGATCTGGACCAGGACGAAGAGTTCCAGGCCAAGATCAAGGATCCGGAGCAACGCGCCTTCATCTACGGCGGCGGTGAAACCCTGCTCAACACCAAGTTCCCGAAAGAGGCCTACTGGTCTACCTGGATCTTCTTCGCCGCCATCGCTGCCGTAGTATTACTCGGTGCCAACGAAGGTCTGCGTCCGGTGTTCACCATCAAGGACAAGACCGGCCCGCTCTCCATGAACCTGGTGATCCAGATGATGATGCTGATCGCCGGTGCCATCATCCTGATGCGCTGCAAGGTCAAGCCGGGTGATATTTCCAACGGTGCCGTCTTCAAGGCAGGCATGGTCGCCATCTTCTCCGTCTTCGGGGTTGCATGGATGAGTGAGACCTTCTTCCAGGCCCACATGCCGCTGCTCAAAGAGACCCTGGCCCACGTGGTACAGGCCCAGCCCTGGACCTACGCGCTGGTGCTGTTCCTCATCTCCAAGCTGGTGAACAGCCAGGCCGCCGCCCTGACCGCCATCGCCCCCATGGGTCTGGCGCTGGGTGTGGAGCCGAAGCTGCTGATCGCCTTCCTGCCGGCGAGCTACGGCTACTTCGTGCTGCCGACCTACCCGAGTGATCTGGCCTGTATCGGTTTCGACCGCTCCGGCACCACCCGCATCGGCAAGTTCATCATCAACCACAGCTTCATCATTCCGGGGCTGATCGGGGTAATCTCCTCCTGTACCCTGGGTTATATCCTGACCAGCATTCTGCTCTAATCTGCGCACGCTGTTCAGCCCGCCTGACAGGCCCCTTCCGGGGCCTGTCTCATTTCTTCCCCCCCCCATGACTCATCGCACTTTACCAACCGGCCGCACACTGGTTAGCATGCCTCCTCTTATCCTTGGAGCTTACCTTATGTCTCGCGTCATCCTGCTCTGGAGCGGTGGCAAAGATGCCATGCTGGCCCTCTGTCATGCCCGCGCTGCGGGCCATCAGGTGATGGCACTGGCCACCTTTGCCCCGCCAGAGCCCCGATTTCTGGCTCACCCCTTGCCGCTGGTGCGCCGTCAGGCGGCAGCCCTCGGACTGCCCCATCTGCTTGTCACCATAGAAGCGCCGTTCGAGCTGAGCTATGAGACGGCGCTGAGCCACTTGCAGCAGGAGTGGAACCTCGACGGGGTGGTGACCGGCGATATCGACAGCGTGGGGGGCGCACCAAACTGGATCCGCGAACGCTGCCAGCCGCTGGGTCTCACCGTCCATACCCCGCTCTGGCAGCAATCTCGTCAAGCCTTGCTGGCGGATATGCTGGCCCGCGGCATCGTCGCCCACCTCTCCTGCGTCGATACCCGGGTACTGGCCCCCGAGTGGACTGGACGCACCCTTGATGCCGCCACCCTCGCCGAGTTGCAGCAGCTTGCTTCAATACAGGGCTTCGATGCCTGCGGCGAGCAGGGGGAGTACCACACCATGGTGACCGACGGCCCGGGCTTTGCCGCCCCGCTGCACCTCAATGGCTGGCAGGTGGCGCGGCAGGATCATCTGGCCTATCTGGCCGAGCCACAGGGGTAACGGCCGCAAGCCATCTGGCCCGCTCACTCAGCGCGCGCAAAATCGAGATAAAAAAACGGGAGGCAACAGCCTCCCGTTTGGATTTGAGCGGACCAGTTTTGAGCGGGCCATGACGACCCGAACAAGGGATAAACCGGCTTATTTCGCCAGCTTGCCCAGCACCCGCTGCAACAGACGGATGCGCGGCTCGATGCTCTCCAGCAGCAGGAATTCCGCCTCCGAGTGGAAACCGCCCCCCATGGGGCCGAAACCATCGAGGGACGGCACACCCGCGGCGGCGGTAAAGTTGGCATCCGAGCCGCCACCGGCCTCCAGCCAGTTGAAGGGGATCCCCTCCTCCTTGGCTGCCACCTCCACCAGCGCCATCAGCGCCTCTGTGTCGCCGCTCGGGCGCATCGCCGGCTTGAAGGTCTGGCGATCCACCTCGACACGACAACCGGCAAGGAAGGGGTTGTTGGCCATAAAGGTGAGCCGGTCGTGTACCGCAGCGGCCTCTTTATTGCTCCAGAAGCGCAAATCCACGATCGCCTCGGCAAAGTCCGGCACCACGTTAACACCAGTGCCGCCCTGCACCACCCCCACGTTCATGGTGGTGCCCGTGGTCATGTTGACCTGTGCGTTGATGGCCAGCACCCAATGAGCGAGTTCTGTGATGGCAGAGACCCCTTCGGTCAGGGCCGAACCGGCGTGGGACGCCTTGCCGTGGAAGGTGATGCGGTACTTGGCATTGCCCTTGCGGGCGCTGATGAGATCCCCATTGGGACGGGCTGCCTCGGCCACCAGCACGCAGCCGCTCTGTTTGGCCTTCTCCATCAGCCAATCTTTCGACCAGGGGGAGCCAATCTCTTCGTCGCAGTTGTAGCAGACCAGCACCTTGAGCTTGGCAAGCAATGCCGGATCCATCTCTTTGAGGGCATACCAGATAGAGAGCAGGCCGCTCTTCATGTCCGACACACCGGGACCAAAGGCTTGATTGCCTTCGATTTTCAGCGGGCGCTTGGCCGCCGTCCCCTCGGGGAAGACGGTATCCATGTGGCCGCACAGCATCACGTCGTAGTGATCGGCCCCCGGCGCATTGGTGATCTCGAGGCAGGGGCCGCACTCGGCAGCGAACTGGTGGCGGGTCACCTGCCAGCCGATGGCCTCATATTTCTCGGTCATGATGTCGGCCACTTTCGCCACCCCGGCCGGGGTGCGAGTACCGCAATCGAGGTTGATGAGCGGGGCCAGATCGGCCAGATAGCTATCGAGGGAAAACGGGCTCTTTACAACTGTCATTATCTTCTCCATGCAACAATCAGCATTGAGGGCCGATCGCCTATTGCAACAATGCGACACAGTGAGAAAAAGGCGGGCAGCCATGCCACCCGCCCGACCGGTAAATTCCAAACACCACTACATAAACAGCAGATAGTTGAGGGTCAGCGCCGTCACCAGCGCCCCCGCCATCGGCACGCTGGTGCGCTTGACCACGGTAAAGGGCGATACCTTGGCGATCCCCGCACAGGCGATCAACACCGCCGCGATGGGGGAGATGGTGCGACCAATGCTGGAGGCCAGCTGCATCGGCAGCAGCATGGTCACCGCAGGCACGCCAAACTTGGCCGCCACCGCCGGCGCCAGGGTCGAGAAGCTGAGGAACGCCGCATTGCCGGAGCCCATGATGACCGCCGCCACCATGATGAGGCCCACCATCACCAGGGTCATCAGGCCGCTACCGATACCGGCATTGCTGGCAGAGTGCAGCAGGGTATCGATGGCGCCGATGGCCTTGAGGGATTCGGCAAACAGCTCGGCACAGACGATGAGCGCCACCACCGGGCCAAACACCTTGCCCATGCCGTCGAGGAAGCTGGAGAGCCCGGCCAAAGCGGTACGCACCGAGCGGTTACGCAGCAGCTCGCACAACATGCCGATAAAGACCGACAGCAGCATGGCCACCTCCACGCTCATCTTGATGTCGCTCACCAGCAGCTTGGAGAAGGTCATCATCAGCACGAAGGGGATGATCGGCAGCAGGGCATACCAGGTGGGCGCCTGCACGCTCTCGGTGCCCTGTTCGTCCAACTCGGCGTGATCGCCGCGATGGAGCGCAGGATCCCAACCATCCTTGCGATCGCAGTGACGCTGCCAGAAGAAGTGCAGCACCATGGTCACCAGCAGCATGGGGGCCACCAGCCAGATCTGGTAGTCGACGAAATAGCTGGTCGGATCCATGCCGGATTGACCGGCGGAGAAGATGGCGTTGGTCTGGGTCGGGCCAATCTCGAACGCCTGGGAGGTGGCGATGACGCCACAAGCGGAGGCCGGGCTGATGCCGAGGTTGCGCATCACCGGATACATGGTGACCATCAACAGCAGGCCAAGGCCGGTGGCGGAGGTGACGAACAGAGAGACAAAGACCGCCACCAGATAACAGATGGAGAGCATCAGGTAGCTGGACTGGATGCCCGCCACCGGCTTGACCGCCACCCGCACCAGCGCCTGGGAGGCCCCGATATGGGACATGTAGGTGGCAAAACCCGCCACCGCCATGATGGTGAGGCCGAGCCCCGCCGCGCGGTAGGAGAAGATCCCCTTGAACACTTCGAACAGGTCGAACAGGGCGAAGCCGGTGCTCTTGTCAGCGGGGAGAATGGGGTGCAGCCCCAACCAGTAGGCCACCGCAAAAATGGCCATGCCCGCCAGCGCCAGCACCGCCTGCGGGTTGTAATCCTTGATAATGCCGTAGACCACGGCGACCAGAACGAGCAAGACGAATAGCAGTTCCAATATTCACTCCTGATAAATTTATCGAAGAGCGAAATCTAGTGATCTGGCCACTGTTTGCCTTTGATCCCTATCAATAAAGGTGCCGTCACCGTGATTCATTAGCATAATATGTCTGCCATGTAACAATCTTTAGTGATTTCAACTACTGAAAAACCTTTATCACCCCTTATCCGGGAATTGTGTGACGCGACGCCCCTCTTTTTTGCGTTGGATCAACATATGACGGCGCCGAACTGGCGAAGATGCGCTTCGACATATAGCGACCATTTCGCGCCGGAGAGAGTTATGACAAGCCAAGCCACCGCAGGTGCTTCGACCTGCGACTACCAGCTGTGGGACATCCTCGTCGAGTCTGCAAAGGAACGCACTACCATTCGCTACTCCAAACTGGCCAAGCAGGCCGGGCTGGAGCAGTGCCAGGATGAACTACGCACCCTGCTGCAACGCATCCGCATGTACTGCACCGAAAACAACCTGCCGATCCTCTCCGCCATCGTGGTGGATGACGTGGGCAAATACACTGGCCTCTCTTCCAGCCTGCCTGATGCACCCTGGGAACGGGCCCGGGTCTTTGACCATGAGTGGACCACCCTGCACTGATTGAGGTGCTTGATGATGCCGACCAAAACGCGCCCGCTGGCGCGTTTTGGCTATCTGGCGTTTGCCCCCTTCTCTTTTTCTCCTGCAATAGTCGATCTTCTCCCGCAATACCCAACCCCATCGGGCACGCCAGCCCCACTGCTTCTGACCTTGAGCTCAAAATCGCCGTTCAGGTGTAACCAGTTCCGGTAAAACCCGCGAGCCAGACCATCGGCGTTGCCATGGGATTGCCACAATGCCAGAATCAGGCCCTTGCACTCTGTTGATTCGGATTTTCGGGACGCGGCCCACGGCAGCGCCCACATGAGAAGGACTCCCCATGGCCATCACCCTCTATGGCATCAAGAACTGCGACACCATCAAGAAAGCCCGCAAGTGGCTGGATGAGGCCGGTATCGACTACCGCTTTCACGACCATCGCGCCGATGGCCTGAGCCCGGACGATCTCGACCGCTGGCTGGCCAAGCTCGGCTGGGAAGCGCTGCTCAACAGCCGCGGCACCACCTTCCGCGCTCTGCCGGACGAGGCCAAACAGGGGCTCGACACCGCCAAGGCGCGCACCCTGCTGCTGGAGCACCCGGCGATGATCAAGCGCCCGCTGCTGGATCGTGACGGCGAGCTGACCCTGGGTTTCAAGGCCGATCACTACCAATCCCTCTTCTCCCGTTAAGGACAACTAAGGACAACTGATGTCGGATGTCATCGCACTGGCCAAGGATCTGATCCGCCGCCCCTCCGTTACCCCCCTCGATGAAGGGTGCCAGACCCTGATGGCGGAGCGCCTCGCCAAGATCGGGTTCGTTATCGAGCCCATGGTGTTTGAGGACACCACCAATCTCTGGGCCCGCCGTGGCAGCAAGGGGCCGCTGTTCTGCTTCGCCGGTCACACCGACGTGGTGCCCGCCGGGCCGCTGGACAAATGGCACACCCCGCCGTTCGAGCCGACCATCAAGGATGGTGTGCTCTACGGGCGCGGCGCCGCCGACATGAAGGGCTCGCTGGCTGCCATGGTGGTGGCGGTCGAGCGCTTCGTTGCCGAGCATCCGGATCACACCGGGTCCATTGCCTTTCTCATCACCTCCGATGAGGAGGGGCCCTTTATCAATGGCACCACCCGGGTGATCGACACCCTGGAGGCCCGCGACGAGAAGATCCGCTGGTGCATCGTCGGCGAGCCCTCCTCCACCGCCGTGGTCGGCGATGTGGTAAAAAATGGCCGACGCGGCTCCATCACCGGCGATCTGCTGGTGCGCGGGGTGCAGGGCCATGTGGCCTATCCCCATCTGGCTGACAACCCCATTCACAAAGCCGCGCCAGCACTGGCCGAGCTTGCCGCCACCGTGTGGGATGAGGGCAACGCCTACTTCCCCCCCACCAGCTTCCAGATCGCCAACATCTCGGCCGGAACCGGCGCCTCCAACGTCATTCCGGGCGAGCTGCAGGTGCAGTTCAACTTCCGCTTCAGCACCGAATTGACCGACATGGATATCCGCGAGCGGGTCGAGGCACTGCTGGATAAACATGGCCTCGATTATCAGCTGAGCTGGACCCTCTCCGGCCAGCCGTTCCTCACCGACACAGGCAAACTGCTGGCGGCGGCAGTGGCGGCCATCGAGGCAGTCAATGGCCAGCAGCCAGCCCTGCTCACCACCGGCGGCACCTCCGATGGGCGCTTTATCGCCCCCACCGGCGCCGAGGTGATTGAGCTTGGCCCCGTCAACGCCACCATTCACAAGGTCAACGAGTGCGTGAAGGCGGACGATCTGGATCTGCTGGCCGACATGTACCAAGGGGTACTCGAGAGATTGCTGGCATGACGCAGGAACAAC
Organism: Aeromonas aquatilis; assembly: GCF_054052405.1. Lineage (NCBI taxonomy): Bacteria > Pseudomonadati > Pseudomonadota > Gammaproteobacteria > Aeromonadales > Aeromonadaceae > Aeromonas > Aeromonas aquatilis. The sequence continues at coordinate 60,727 of NZ_JBSTYP010000006.1, forward strand.
TGCTGGGGCTCGACGAGAGCCACCTTATTCTGGTGGGGCGCGGCCCCCATCGTCTAACCGCGGCCACCGCAGCGGCCTTCAACGACATGCAGGTGGCAGCAGCCTATGAGGGGTTCAACCTGCAGGCAGCCTCCAGCTGGCGCAGCTTCGAGCGCCAGCTCGCCATCTGGAATGGCAAGTGGCGCGGCGAGCGGCCGCTGCTCGATGCCAACAGTCAGCCCATCGATGCCCTGCAACTGAGCGAGATTGAGCGGCTGCACGCCATCCTGCGCTGGAGTGCCCTGCCCGGCACCAGTCGCCACCACTGGGGGACCGATCTCGACATCTACGACCCGGACTGCCTGCCTGCCGATACCAAACTGGCGCTGGAGCCCTGGGAGTATGAAGCCGGGGGCTGGTTTGCAGATCTCAGCGAGTGGCTCAGCGAGCATATGAGCGACTTCGGCTTCTTCCTCCCTTATGCCAAGCCGGTCGGGGCCGCGATCGGGGTCGCCTACGAGCCCTGGCATATCAGCTTTTCGCTGGAGTCCGACGAGCAGCGACTCGATCCCGCAGCACTGGCACTTTGTCTGCAACAGGCGGATATTGAAGGCAAGTCGACCATATTGGCCAATCTTGATGAAATTTTGGCCAGTTATGTCACCACCTGTCCTGACGAAAGGAAAATCCCATGAATCTCTGGCTGTGGATAGGGTTGCCGCTGCTGTTCCTGCTCGGGCTGTTTCTCAATGCCATCAAAGACATGAAACGGCTGGAGAAGCAGTTGCCCAACTACAAGGACAAGATCCGCGAAGTGAAGGATGACGAGGACGACTGAATCCCGCCCCCATCCCGTGGGGAGCGCCCTTTTGCTCCCCTCTCCCTCTGCTGTGCCGTTTCGCTTTTCCCCGCCCTCTCCTCCCTGCGCATCCTGAAATCGACGCTCCTTTGACCCCATTTTCGTTGACCCCGTCACAGTCAGGATATGGCGCGACCATGCCGGAAAAAGGGATTAAAAATGTAAGAAAGTGCAAATTGATGCATAAACAGGCCACACAAGGGGGACCTAAGTGCATATAATGTGCCTTCTTTACAGATTACCAGGAAGGAGTTAGCCCTTGGACGCCGCTACGATCAACAGTTTCTTTTTTGTCGCTGCCCTGTTGGTGGGAGCCAGCGTACTGTTGAGCGCCCTCTCTTCCCGCCTCGGTATTCCCATTCTGGTTATCTTCCTCGCCGTCGGCATGCTGGCCGGTGAGGATGGCCCAGGTGGTATCCACTTCGCTGACTACTCCATCGCCTATCTGGTGGGCAACCTGGCGCTTGCCATCATTCTGCTCGACGGCGGCATGCGCACCCGGGTCTCCTCGTTCCGGGTGGCACTCTGGCCTGCCTTGTCGCTGGCGACGGTCGGGGTGGCTATCACCACCGGCCTGACGGGTCTGGCCGCTGCCTGGTTGTTTGACCTCAACCTGATGCAGGGGATGCTGATCGGCGCCATCGTCGGCTCCACCGATGCGGCGGCGGTTTTCTCCCTGCTTGGTGGGCGCAGCCTCAACGAGCGGGTGAGCGCCACTCTGGAGATAGAGTCAGGCAGCAACGACCCCATGGCGGTGTTTCTCACCGTCACCCTGATCGAGGTGCTCGCCACCGCCCAGCAAGGGCTGGATGGGGGCTTCCTGCTGCTGCAACTGGTCAAGCAGTTCGGCCTTGGTGCCGGGATTGGCCTTGGCGGCGGCTGGCTGCTGTGGAAACTCATCAACAGCGCCAAGCTGGCACCCGGCCTCTACCCGCTGCTCACCGTCAGCGGCGGCCTGCTGATCTTCGCCCTCACCACGGCGGTGGGTGGCAGCGGTATCCTCGCCATCTATCTCACTGGTCTGTTGCTCGGCAACCTCTCCCTGCGCAGTCGCAGCACTACCTTGTCGGTGCTGGACGGCCTGACCTGGCTCAGCCAGATCGGCATGTTTCTGGTGCTGGGGCTGCTCGCCTCGCCCCACAAGCTGCTGCCCATCGCCCTGCCGGCGCTGGCACTGGCAATGTGGATGATCCTGTTTGCCCGCCCCATCTCGGTCTGGATCGGGCTGCTGCCGTTCAAAAACTTCGCCCCACGCGAGCGCTGGTTTATCTCCTGGGTCGGCCTGCGCGGCGCCGTGCCCATCATTCTGGCGGTGTTCCCCATGATGGCGGGGCTGCCCAACGCCCAGCTCTACTTCAACGTCGCCTTCTTCGTGGTGCTGGTTTCGCTGATTTTGCAGGGCAGCTCGCTACCGCTGGCATCAAGGCTGGCGCGAGTGGAGGTGCCGGCACCGCCGTCGCCCATCAACCGCTCTGGGCTCGAAATCGATCTCGACAGCCAGTGGGAGACCTTCGTCTACCAGCTGGGGGAGGAGAAGTGGTGCATCGGCTCGCCACTGCGGGATCTGCAGATGCCTACCGGCACCCGGATCTGCGCCCTGTTTCGAGGCCGTGAGCTGCTCCACCCCTCGGGTAGTACCTGTCTGCAGGCCGATGACATCCTCTGCGTGATCGGTCACGAACGTGACCTCCCCGCCCTCGGCCAGTTGTTCAGTCAGGCGCCGGAACAAGATCTCGGCCCCCGCTTCTTCGGTGACTTCCTGCTGGAAGCGGCCGCGCGGCTGATGGATCTCGCCCCTCTTTACGGGCTGGATGTGAGCGAGGTGGCGGATCAGACACTGGGCGATTTTATTGCCAGTCAGTTGGGCGATAATCTGGTGGTCGGTGACAACATCGAATGGCAGGGCCTGATTTGGACCGTGGCCGAAATGGACGATAGCGTGCCGAGCAAGATCGGGGTGCGCTTTCAGGAAGAGGACCCGGTCTGACTGACCGTCCCGTATCAAGCCCCCAGCAAGAAGGGAGAGAGTTATGCCATATCAAAGTTTGCTGTCCGGCCCCCTGCCCCCCGCTGCCAATCTGGGGGTGATTGAAGGCTTTTTTGGCAAGGGATGGAGCTGGCAGGCTCGCACCCGCTACGCCCAGTGGCTGCCACGCCACGGCTACGGCTTCTATATCTACGCCCCGAAAGAGGATGGCTATCTGCGCAAGCACTGGGCCCTGCCCTGGCCCGAGCAGCAACTGGCCGATCTCGCCGAGCTGGCGCGCCAGTGCCGCGCCAACGAGCTCGCCTTCGGGGTGGGCTTAAGCCCCATGGGGGCGCATCACGACTACGATCGCAAACGCTCGGCGCTGCTTGAGAAAGTGCGCCTCATCGACGAGATGCTCCAGCCCGATATTCTGGCGGTGCTGTTTGACGATATGAAGGGGGATACCCCGGACCTGGCCCGTCACCAGCTCACCATCGCCCACGACATTGCGGCCCACAGCAAGGCGACCCGCCTCATCTTCTGCCCCAGCTACTACTCGACCGATCCGGTGCTGGAGAAGGTGTTTGGCGCCATGCCTCCCCGCTATCTGGAGGAGCTTGGCGAGCAGCTCGATCGCCGTTTCGAGATCTTCTGGACCGGCCCCAAGGTCTGCTCCAGCGAATATCCAGCCAGTCACCTCAAGCAGGTGACCGAACTGCTCGGCCGCAAGCCGTTCCTGTGGGACAACTACCCGGTCAACGATGGCAGCAAGGCGAGCAGCTACCTGCACCTGCGCGCCTTCGAGAATCGCCCTGCCGAGCTGGCAGAGCTGGTCTCTGGCCACGCGGTCAACCCGATGAAACAGGCGGCACTCTCCGCCCTGCCCCTCGCCACCCTGCCAATGAGCTACCGACTCGGCAAGCAGTTCGACCCCGACAAGGCGCTGCATGCCGCCCTCAACGCCACCTGCGGCCCGCAGATCTCGGCGATGATCGAAGCCGACCTGCCGCTGTTTCAGGATCTGGGGCTGGCACAGCTCACCCCCGAGCAGATTGCTGCCCTCAAGGCGCGCTACCTGCCATTTCGCGACCAATCCTGCGTCGACGAAATCGTGCGCTGGCTGGATGGCGAGTATGTGTTTGACCCGGACTGTCTGACTGATTGATTGAATCGCCCGGCGGGGAGCGTTAGAGTCTGTCTCGGCTAGCGTGATGGACGCAGCCCGGACCCAAGCTGGTCGTGCAATAGTCCTGACAGGATGGTTTCAAGGGAGCTGGTATGGATACACATCTGCTTTACCAGAATCTGGCGGTGATCGGCGCCTTCTTGCTGATCTACAGCCTGATCGCGGGGCGCTTCGAATCAAAACTTGTCAACGGCCCCCTGCTGTTTCTGCTGACAGGCTGGCTGCTGGGGCCGGGCGGGCTGGAGCTGCTCTCCCTCTCTATCGACAGCGCCGGCATCAAGCTGCTGGCCGAGCTGACGCTGGTTATCGTGCTGTTCAACGATGCCGCCAACACCAACTGGCAGGTATTGCTGGCCAACCGCCAGCTCCCCATCCGGCTGCTGCTGATTGGCCTGCCCCTCACCCTGCTCTGTGGTGCCCTGTTTGGCCACTGGATCTTTCCCGACCTGCCGCTCCTGGAGATGGCGATCCTCTCCACCATTCTTGCCCCCACCGATGCGGCGCTCGGCAAAGCGGTGGTGAGCAACCCCGCGGTGCCTGCACCTGTGCGAGAAGGGCTCAATCAGGAGAGCGGCCTCAACGACGGCATCTGCGTGCCGGTGCTGCTTCTGCTGCTGGCTCTTATCGCCCCCACAGAGCAGCACGCAGGCACCGCCACCCTGGCCATCACCCTGATGCTGGAGGAGATCGGTATTGGTCTGCTGGTCGCCTTTGTGCTGACCAGCCTCACCATCCGGCTGCTAAAAACCTCCTATCTCAACGGTTGGCAACTGCCACTGTGGCGCCAGCTCACCATGCCGGGGCTGGCCCTGCTCTGCTTCGCGCTGGCCCAGACTCTCGGGGGGAGCGGCTTTATCGCCGCCTTTGTCGGCGGCCTCTTTATCGGCCACCGTCTCGGCGAGCACAAGCACGCCTATATGGACAGCTGCGAAGGCTACGGCGACCTGCTCTCCGTGGTGATCTGGATGGTGTTTGGTGCAACCCTGATGCCCATTCTGCCGGAGCTGCTGCACTGGCAATACTGGCTCTATGCCATTGCCAGCCTCACCCTGCTGCGGATGGTACCGGTCTGGCTCAGCCTCATCGGCACCGGCCTCAAGCCGGAGCTCAAGCTCTTTATCGGCTGGTTCGGGCCACGGGGCCTTGCCAGCATCGTCTTTGCGGTGATGGTACTGCAAAACGAGCCCGCCCTGATTGGCCAGCGCCCCATCATCGCCACCGTGCTCTGCACCATCATATTGAGCGTCATCCTGCACGGCCTCACCGCCAACCCCTGGGTCGAGCGTTTCAAGCCTCGCTGAGCCACCCTGCGCCCATTAAAAATGCCACCGAGCGGTGGCATTTTTCTTTTGTGGCGAGAGTCACTGACAGCTCTTAACCGAGCGCTAGCCAGACCCCCACCCCCAGCATCAGGGTACCGGCGATGCGATTCATCAGGGTGACGTTGCCGCTCTTGGCGAGGAAGTGGCGCAGGGTACGACCACCACTGGCGTAGAGCAGCAGGCAGGCGAATTCGATGACCAGAATCAGCGCCACCAGCGCAGTGATCTGCGGCACCATCGGCTTGCTGGCCGAAATAAACGGTGGCAGCAGGGAGATCATGAAGGCCCACCCCTTGGGGTTGGCGATTGCGGTGACAAAACCCTGCACCGCTAGTCCCGTGGCGCTGGTCTGCTGACCGGCCGAGAGATCTGCCGGAATGGCCATCTTGCCTTTCGCCTGCCACATCTGGATGCCGAGCCACACCAGATAGGCCCCCCCGACATATTTGAAGGCGGCGAAGATCCCCGGATAGTTGAGCATGATGGCTGCCACCCCGATCACCGACAGCACCGAGACCAGCCCGACCCCGATCAGCTCTCCCCACATCATGTGCAGGGTACGGCGCACCCCCAGGCTCATACCTAGGGTCATCGACAGGGTCATACACATGCCGGGGGTCACCGAGACAAAGAAAAAGGTCGGGATAAACAGAGCCAGAATGGCCGGATCGATCCAGCTGGACACAACACACCTCCATGACGATAAGCAAATAACGATGCAGCCGGAACACTCGGATGGCTGCACATGGCTGATGTTTGACGCGGCCTCGGGGGAGAGCCATCTTGCCTCGCCAGCACCACGGCGACAAGGAAAATGTTCATCAACCCACAGCGGAAGCACACATGCTCGCTCAGCCGACTCGCCATGCCACCGGCAGCGCCCAGGTTTCCCTGCAACGCTGTCGTCTCCCCCCCTGATGGCCTCGGGCTGATGATGAACCCCCTGTTTTAAACGCCATTTTTTGGCCGTTGGTGCCATAAGGGGCTGGGCTGCCCTGTCAAATATCGGTATGGTAGAGGCACGTCACTCCCCCTCACGTGAGACCATCATGAGCCTGAGATTCAAGAAACCCGCTTTTATCGCCCTGGGGCTCATCGCCCTCATTTCCGCCGCCTGGCTCGACTACTACCTGCCGGAGCACACCATCGCCACCATCACCGGGGTCGAGGTGAAGCGCACCGACAAGGATGGCCCCATCAGCCAGAAGAACCCGGCTGACGGCCCCACCACCGACGTCTATTACATCTACACCGAGCGCCCCGGCGAGAAGATCCGGGTGTTTCGCAATGAAGATACCGAGTGGGGCTGGCCCTTCTACTTCAAGTTCAACGCCGCCGATGTCCAGGCCAAGGCCAAGTCGATGGAGTTCGAGAAACGCCTGGCCATCATCACCTCCTACGGCTGGCGCGTGAACATGTTCTCCATGTTCCCCAACGTCACCAAGATCGAGAGCACAGAGCCTGACGCCTCCACCTGGAGCTTCTTCCGCTGGTTCTGGTTCGGCCTCTGGGCACTGGTGATGGGCAAGGCAGCCATCGCGACCTGGCGCTACTTCGATCGTCTTGAGGACGAGCTATGAGTGAGCCGAGCAAGACCCGCACCAGCTTCTACCGGCGGCTCTACGTGGCCTGGCTGATCAGTCAGGGCACAGATACGGTGCCTGCCATCATGGAGGCGACCGGCATGCCGCGCCGCACCGCGCAGGATACCCTGACGGCGCTGGCCGAGCTCGACATCAGCTGCGCCTTCGAGCAGACCGAGGGGGCTCGCCACCTGCAGGGACACTACCACATAAGCGACTGGGGGCCCATCAATCCGGCGTGGATCAAGGCTCAACTGCCGCTTATCAAAGAGACGTTGAGCTATCCCTGAAATGAGGTCGAGTCAGGCCTGCGACTGGGGAACCTATTGCAATCCGGCATGGATCAAGGCTCAAGTGCCGCTTATCAAGGAGACGCTGAGCTATCCCTGATCAGGGCGCTAAGCAACAATAAAAAAAGAGGGGCCAGCCGACAAGGCTGGCCCCTCTTTTTTCAGGCCGATGGAGTGACAGGTGGCTCTACTCGGGCATGGCCGAATCCTCAAGTTCTCCGTCAGACTCGCCGCGGGTGCAGTCGATGATGGAGCGCTTGGGGTTGTTGGGATCGCGCAGCAGCAAAGGGGCGGAACCTTCATCGTGCTTCTGCTCGTCGCCAAACTCGCTGCCGTAGGCGTTGTGGGTCAAGCGGCGGGCATTGGCGATGGGAGTATCGACAAAGAGAGCATGCACTTCGAAGCTGGAAGCGGGCACGATAAAGCCGACCACCGGCAAGCCGTGTAGCTCCTCGTGCACCTTGTACCAGGCAAAGCCGTCGCTCACCTTGTAGGGGGTGTAGTTGGCCAGTTGTAGATTGGCGGGCCTGCCTGTCTCATCCACATAGAGATCGGTAAATTCACAGGTCGCCAGCCCCTGCCACATCCGCTCGAATGGCGTCGCACAGCCTGTCAGTTGCAACCCGGCCAGCAGCACCAAGCCTCTCTTCCACATTCCCCGCCCCTTCTTGCAAAAATGAACCGGCGCTCAGTCAAACGCCCGCAGCCGCTCGACCAGCAGATCAATAAAGCCTGCCCGATCCAGCCCCAGCAACACCAGCGCATTGGCTGGCTTGCCGGTTAGACCATAACGATCCACCACCGTCATCCCCACGGTATGCACCCCGCTGGTCTCGATATCGACCCGGCACTCGACCCCGTGGAACAGCTCGGGAGCCAGCAACCAGGCAATGGTACAGGGGTCGTGGAGCGGTGCACCAGCAAATCCCCACTTGGGATCCCGATGGTAGATCATGAAAAAGTCGAGCAGCCCGGCCACACACTGGGCTACCGGGTTGGTGATGGCGCGCACCCGCTCGATATCCTCGTCCATCACCTGCGCCTCATGGGTCACATCGAGGCCACACATGGTGATGGGGATACCCGACTTGAAAACCATATCGGCCGCTTCCGGGTCCACATAAATATTGAATTCCGCCGCCGGCGTCCAGTTGCCAGCCCCAGCGGCGCCCCCCATCAATACGATGCGGGCAATCTTGGGTTTGAGCTCGGGATGAGCCGCCAGCAGCAGGGCGATATTGGTGAGCGGCCCAGTCGGCACTAGGGTCACAGGTTTTAGGCTCTCGCGCAGACATTTGGCCATCAGCTCGATCCCCGTCATCCCCTGCGGCGCAAAGGCGGGATCCGGCAACTTGGGGCCATCGAGCCCAGATTCGCCATGGACGTTGTCGGCGATAATCAGCTCGCGGGCCAGTGGTTTCGGCGCCCCGGCCGCCACCGGAATATCGTCCCGTCCCAGCAAGGTGAGGATGCGCAGGGCATTGTTAAGGGTCTTGTCCGGCGTCTGGTTGCCCGCGCTGGTGGTAACCGCCAGCACCTTGAGTTCGGGGCTGGCCAGCGCCAGAATCAGGGCGATGGCGTCGTCGTGGCCGGGATCACAATCGAGAATAACGGGCAGTGCCATGGAAAGGGTCCTTACAACATCAAAGGGAGCCCTACCTTAGCAAGCTCGCGGCGGCTGAACTCGGGAGGGGGTCACAAAACGGTTCCTGATTTTTTTCAATCAGTTACCTTCGCACTGTCACGGCTCGCCAGTAGCAGGCCGCAATGAGGGAATGATGTGGCGAGCCCATCCGCTACGCCGATTCGCGCCTTCCCCGCCACTTGGGTATGATGGCCCCCCGTATTCTGCCCGTGCACCCTATGTCCGTTATCGTCGACACCTTTATCGCTCCACCTTGCAGTACCGCCATCGAGATCCTGTTCGAGGATGAGCATCTGCTGCTCATCAACAAGCCGAGCGGCCTGCTGAGCCTCTCGGGCAAGAACCCGCAAAACCTCGACTCGGTTCATTATCGACTGGTACAGGATTACCCCGGCTGCACCCTGGTGCATCGCCTCGACTTTGGCACCTCTGGCATCATGGTGGTGGCCAGAAACAAGGCCATCAACTCCCTGCTCTGCCAGCAGTTCAGTCAGCGGGCGGTGAGCAAGGCCTACAGCGCTCTGCTGTGCGGTCATCTGGCTAGTGATGAAGGGGTTATCGACGCCCCCATCGCCAAGGATCCGGCCCTCTTTCCGCTGATGAAGATCTGCGCTGTCAGTGGCAAACCCGCTCGCTCCCGCTTTCAGGTGGTTGAGCGGCTGGAGTTGCAGATGCAGGGGCTGACCGTGCCACTGACCCGTGTAAGGCTGGTACCGGAGACCGGCCGCACCCATCAGCTGCGCATCCACAGCCAGCGGCTGGGTCACCCCATCCTCGGCTGCGATCTCTACGACGGCCTGCTGTCACCCGGCTGCGAACAGGCACCGCGGCTGATGCTGCACGCCAGCGAGCTGGATTTTGTCCATCCGGTCAGCGGCGAGCCGATGCAGATCCGCTGCGCGCCTCCGTTTTAGAGACAATCAGTGGAGACAACAAGCGCAATTGCGGCGGGATCAGTGACCGGTGTGACGGGAGGGAAAAGCGGTAAACGGTAGATAAAGATAGGGGCCGCGCTTTCGCAACGGCCCCCACCCCCCACTCTTTGTGGTGCTATCAGATCAGCTTGCGGGCAGCGCCCAATACGATCTTGATGGCATCAGATTCGGTCTTCGCCATGGTCTCGGCGTTCGGGATCTCTTGCTGGGTACGGTTGACGATAACGCCAGCCACCATACCGGCACGCAGGCCCTGGCTGGAGCACATGGTCAGCAGGGTTGCAGACTCCATCTCATAGTTCAGCACGCCCATGGCTTGCCACTCTTTCATGGAACCCTGGAAACGGCTCACTACGCGGCCGGATACGGTGTCGTAACGCTCCTGACCCGGGTAGAAGGTGTCGGAGGAGGCAGTCACACCGATGTGCAGCTTGGAGCCCATCTCTTTGGCGGTGTTCACCAGCGCGGTGGTGCAGTCGAAGTCGGCAACAGCCGGGAACTCCATCGGTGCGAAGTGCAGGCTGGCACCGTCGAGGCGCACGGAACCGGTGGTCACGATCACGTCACCCACGTTCAAGTGCGGCTGGATGGCGCCAGTGGTGCCGATACGCAGGAAGGTGCGGATGCCCAGCTGGGCCAGCTCTTCTACCGCGATGGAGGTGGACGGGCCACCGATACCGGTAGAGCAGATGATCACGGCCTTGCCGTCCATCTCGCCGCGCCAGGTAGTGAATTCACGATGGCTGGCCAGGTGCACCGGGTTATCCAACAGCTCTGCGATACGCTTCACGCGCTCGGGGTCACCGGGGACGATCGCCAGGGTGGCGCCTTGCAGATCCGCTTTCTTCAAACCCAAGTGAAATACATCAGACATAGTGGACTCCTGGTTGCCCCCTGCCAGCATGGTCAGGGCACAAGTTAAGATGATTCTTTATGATACTTTCAAGCCTTTACCCCCCTCTTCGGGGAGGCGCCAACTATGGTCGAAAGCGCTTTCCAATTCCTTGAAGCGCCTCACACTTCCATGCATTGACAGTGACAAACATTGCGCAAAACGTTTGCTAACTCAATGAAATAATTGACAAACGTTTTTCTGCAAATCGAGTCAGATGCGGGAAAGTCAAGCCTGGTTCAGCGCTTAATTAACGACTCGTGATCGCCCCCGTAAAGTTGCAAAACAGATGCTTTTGTATCCCCATCAAGATGGTAACGTGGCAGCCAATTACCACTTAATGGCTAACGATAGGGAGTCCATCATGGCTACATTCAAATTCTATATTCCTGCAATCAACCTGATGGGTGCCGGCTGCCTGCAAGAGGCTGCCGCCGATATCAAGGGTTACGGCTACCGCAAGGCGCTGATCGTCACCGACAAAATTCTCAACCAGATCGGCGTGGTCGCCAAGCTCACCACCCTGCTGGCTGAACATGGCATTGAAAGCGTTGTTTTCGATGAGACCAAGCCGAACCCCACCATGACCAACGTCGAAGCGGGTCTGGCGATGATCAAGGCCAACGGCTGCGACTGCGTCATCTCACTGGGTGGCGGCTCGCCTCACGATTGCGCCAAGGGCATTGCGCTGGTGGCCGCCAACGGTGGCAGCATCAAGGATTACGAAGGGGTGGATCGCTCCGCCAAGCCGCAGTTGCCGCTTATCGCCATCAACACCACCGCCGGTACCGCCTCCGAGATGACCCGCTTCTGCATCATCACCGACGAAGCGCGCCACGTGAAAATGGCCATCATCGACAAGCACGTTACCCCGCTGATGTCGGTCAACGACCCCGAGCTGATGCTGGCCAAGCCAGCCGGTCTCACCGCCGCCACCGGTATGGATGCCCTGACCCACGCCATCGAGGCCTATGTCTCCACCATCGCCACCCCAGTGACCGATGCCAGCGCCGTGATGGCCATCGAGCTGATTGCCAAGCACCTGCGCACCGCCGTTCACCATGGCGATGACCTGCACGCCCGCGAGCAGATGGCCTATGCCCAGTTCCTGGCCGGCATGGCCTTCAACAACGCAAGCCTCGGCTACGTGCACGCCATGGCCCACCAGCTGGGCGGTTTCTACGACCTGCCCCACGGTGTCTGCAACGCCGTGCTGCTGCCCCACGTTCAGGCGTTCAACGCCCAGGTGAGCGCGGCTCGTCTGAAGGATGTAGCCCGCTATATGGGTGTAGATGTGAGCACCATGAGCGACGAACAGGGCGCTGCCGCTGCCATTGCCGCCATCAAGCAGCTGGCGCTGGATGTGAAAATCCCGGCCGGTCTGGAGCAACTCGGCGTAAAGGCCGATGACTTCGATACCCTGGCCAACAACGCCCTGAAAGATGCCTGCGGCTTCACCAACCCGAAACAGGCGAGCCACGAAGAGATCGTTGCCATCTTCCGCGCCGCCATGTAACGGCCGCCGGATTGCCAGAAAGGGTCGCAGTGCGGCCCTTTTTATTGGCTGATGGATCAATGGCTTTTTACTTCCGTGGAGGGAGTCGGTATGATTTGCCGAGCCAAAAAGACTGTATGGATGATCTGAACTCGATATGCGGATGAAACACCTGATTGCCGCGGCTTTGACCGCCCTCACTCTCTCCGGTTGCAGCCTGGTCTATCGTATCGATATTCCTCAGGGCAACTATGTGGAACAAAAACAGGTCGACAAACTGCGCCAGGGGATGACCCGCGAGCAAGTCAGCTATGTACTGGGAACCCCCATGCTGCGTGACGGCTTTGACCCCAACACCTGGTACTACCTCTATGAATTCCAGCCGGGCCACGGCGACAAGGAGCGCAAAGAGCTCACTGTCACCTTCGCCAACGACAGGCTGACCACAGTGACGGGTGACTTCCCGCTGCCAGCAGCCTTCAATACCCCGCTCTGATATCCCGCAAAACCGGCCTCGCGCCGGTTTTGTTTTATCCAGCCCCGCGTAATTCATCCTGCCCGACAACACTGAGTCATTTCTCCCCATTGCAGCTGCCCGCAAATTGCCTGATGCTGATGAGCAGCCACCATGGCATCAACACCATCGAATGACACAGGGAGAATCCCCATGAGCCGGATCCTGATTGCCGGAGCCAGCGGCCTGATCGGTCGCGAACTGGTGCAGCAACTGCCTGCCGAACATGAACTGACCCTGCTCTGTCGCAAGCCGGGCAAGGAGGCACACCACTGGCTGCCGGTCAATTTTGATGATCTGGCCAGCGTCACCCTCTCCCGCCCGGTGGATATCGCCTTCTGTGCCCTCGGTACCACCCGCAAAGAAGCGGGCTCTGCCGAGGCGTTTCGTCGGGTCGATCTCGACTATGTCATCGCCTTTGCCGAGCTGGCCCGTCGCCACGGTTGTCAGCGGCTGATCGTGGTCTCGAGCATAGGAGCCAACACAAGTTCCCCAGCTCTCTATCCGCGTACCAAGGGGGAGATGGAGCAGGCCCTGCTGGCCCAATCCTGGCCACGGCTCGCCATCGTGCGTCCCGCCATGCTGCTGGGGGATCGCCAGCCACCGCGCCTCTCCGAGCAGATCTTTCAGACCATCTACCCGCTGTTTCGGCCACTGCTGGTGGGCAAGCTCGCCCGCTGGCGCGCCATCGAGGCCCGTCAGGTGGCCCGCGCCATGATCGCCCTCTCGAAACTGCCCGCCGGGTGCGAGATTGCCGAGAACGAGCAACTGCTGGCCCTCTGAACTAGGCCTTCCCCACTACTTACGCACAGTGCTGCAAAAACAGAAGAGCAAGCCAACCGGCTTGCCCTTTGTCTATCTGTTGGCGAGTTTCCCCACCACCACTGGCCACTATCGGTGGTCAGGAAGAACGCCATCAACCGCGAATATGGTCGATAAAGGCGTCGATCTGCTCGCGAGTGCAGGCCGGATTCATAAAGACTGCCTTCTCCCCGGCGATATAGGAGTACTTGCCGCGGGCGTCATAGTCGGAGTGGGCCACCGCCTCCACCCAGTTAGTATAGAGCCCGACTTTACCACGCCCCTTGAACAGGCTGCGGTGATAGTCGGTGTTGCGCTGCAGCCGCGCCTTGTAGGCAGGATCGCCGGAGCGGGCCAGCTCGAAGGCGAACTCGGCCTCCGGATCGCTCACCCACTCGGGGTTGTAGATCTTGAAGCCGACGCTCGGCCCCTGATTCTCCTGCGCCACCAGCTTGACGTTGCCCAGCTGGCTTAACCGGAAGCGGAAGTAATTGGCATTTTGCAGGCAGTGGGCCAGCACGGTGCGATACCCCTCCACCCCCATATAGTTGAGCGCCGCATAGGCACCGAACAGGCCACTCGCGCCGCGGGAGCACTCGATGGTGGATTGCAGGTGGGTCTGGCCCTGAATGTCCCGCTCGAAGTAGGAGAAGTTCTCCGGGTCATTCTCCATCGCCTTGAGGTCATCCTGCTCCTTGATCATCACCAGACTGGAGGTATAGGGCACATAGCCCCACTTCTGGAAGTCGACGGTGAAGGAGTCGGCATATTTCAGCTCGGCAAAGCGTGCCACGTTGCGCTCGATCCCTGCCAGAGTCGCGCTGTTGATGGCAAGCGGGTTGGCAGCAAAGTCGTAACCGAGGAAGAAGATCATCGACCAGCCGATCGCTGCGTCGACGTGGATGTGAGGTTTGACCGCCACCTCAAACTGCTCGCAGAGGCGATTGCGCAGCTCGAACACGGGTTTCACCTGATCCACCCCGAAAGTGTCGGTAGTGCCCATGGTGAGCATGATGGTGGGCACCACGTGTTTCAGGGCAAAACAGGCGGTCAGGGTGCGTTCGAGGTGGTCGAGATCGATGTCGTTGTTCTCGCCGACCTGAATGCGGATAGTCTTGTTCTCGATGTCGACCCCGAGCAGGGAGAGGTTGGTGATGTTGGAGTAATGCCCCCCCTGAGAGTTGATGATGCGGTAATCCTGATAGTGGCCGAGCCCCTTGTGCTTGGCCTCGGGCAAGGTTTTGCGAATGCCGAGCAGGTAGCCGTAGAGGTTACAGAAGGTCCCCCCCTGGGTGAAGATGCCGGTGGCGCGAGCCGGGTCGTAACCCGCCAGCAGCGCAATCTGGCGCACCACCTTTTTCTCCAGCTCCTCGGCCACCCCGGCGTATTCGGAGTAGACCAGATTGGGATTGGCCAGAATACCCAGCTGGGCGCCGTAGATGGCGGGATCCGCTGACATGGTGATGACGTTCTCGACGCTGGCGGGGTTCTCCCAATCCTTCGACAGAGCAGCGGCAAACAGCAGCTCGGCCATCGGCTCGCCCGGGGTGCGCATGGTGGCGGGCACCGGCATGGTCTCGCAGAGATCGGCCAAGCGTGCACGGCCATCAGGCCAGGCGTTCAGGCGGGCATCCGGCGCCAGACCACGGGCCCGAAATTCGTTGAGGGTGGCAAATCCGGGTTCGCGAAAAACGGGCCAGAGATCGGGATTGCGCGAGAAAAAGTTGGCTTTGACTGTGGCGAAACGGGCGGAGAAATCAGGATGGACGGCATTGACGTTTTCGTCTTTCAGATAAACTAAGTCACTCATTTTTATACCATTAGTACAGCAAATGTGCGGCCGTTATACCCCTGTGCCAGCGGAGCCGACAGCGACAATATCTAATGGCCTACCCTACTTTTTGTTATGTATCAGCCATGACATGGGCTGGCAAAAAGGCGCCTTTGAGGCGCCTCTTTATATTTCGTGATCTTGCTCCCATCCTGGCTGACAGCGCCCTCACTAACGGACCGCCATCAGTGCAGAGCCCCCCCCTCAACGCAGGGAGGCTAACAGCCACTCGGCAAACTCCGCCAGCTCGCTCTGCTGCTGCGGGAAGGTCGCCAACCAGGGCTGCAGGCGCGCGGCAACAGCGTCCGGTCGATAACCGCAACCCGCCAGTTCGGCCGCCAGCAGATCAAACGGGGCTGGCTCCAGAGTATCGCTAAAGAGCTGCGCCCGAGTGATGACCCCCTTCTCCACATCAAAGTGCAGCTCCACCCCGCCCCAGCTAAAGCGCTCCTCCAGCAGATGGCTGAAGGCCGGGGCATGGCCATAGTTCCACTCCCAACTGCGCTGGCGGGCGAAGGTCTCGGCAAAGCCCGGCAGATCCGGCATCTGCGCCGGGGAGATATGCTCGGGTTCGACCCGCGCACCGTAGTGGTGGAAAAACGCCTCCTGCAGCGCCTCGCTCACCTGTTGATGGTCGATCCCCGGTAGCAGTTCGCACAAGTTGGCCACCCGGCTGCGCACCGAGGTGATTCCCTTGGCCGCCAGCTTCTTGGGGTCGGGGTTGAGGTAGTTGGCAAGGCGGCCGAGATCGGCGTCCAGCAGCAGGGTGCCGTGGTGAAACCCGCGATCCAGAGTCTCCCGATAGGCCGACCCCGATACCTTACGCTCCCCGTCCGGGGTGGCCACCAGCAGATCGTTGCGACCGGAGGCAAACGCCTCGATCCCCAATCGCTTGAGCCCGTCCAGCACGATGGCGGTAGAGACGCTCTTGTCATACTCCGGCTTGCCCGCCATGAAGGTGAAGCAGCTGTTGCCAAGGTCGTGGAACACGGCGCCGCCACCGCTGCTGCGACGCGCCAGGGTGACCCCGTCCTTTTCCATCCGGCGGGTATTGCACTCCTTCCACGGATTCTGGGCCCGGCCGATCACCACGGTATTGGCGTTGCGCCAGAGGAACAGCACCCGCTGGCCGGGGTCCATCTGGCGGAAGATGCACTCCTCAACGGCCAGATTGAACAGGGGATCGTGAGAGTCGGAGACAAGCAGACGCAGGCGAGACATAAAAAGACCTTATCCGGAACTGGGGGCAGCATGATAACACTGACGGGGTACCATCACTGAGCCATCGCACATTAACCGGTGCGCAGCAGCCGTGACACATTTGCGTCACACCTGACCGCCCCATAAAAGTATCTATTGATATAACGACACAGCTTGACGTGCAACCACGGAAAAAATGCAGTCAAGCCACAATGACAACGATAAAAACGGGAAAAAGTGGCTAGAATGCGACCACTTCGATAGGCCATATGACTCTCTTATTGGTCACGTAACTTGCAAAAAAGCGGCATGTATCCATCCCGTGTGATGAATGACACAAAAATGACTTCCCAACCCCCCTATACCCCATTGCAAACGCCTTTTCTCCCCTTGCAGGTGACACAAAATTGCTTGAATCTAGCCTAGACATCGCTCCCGAGAGAAACGTTGTATGACGGAGAACGCAGCCCCCCGCCAGCCCCTCCGCTGGTTTCTGCCAATGCTGGTCAGTATGGTCATCGCGACCCTGACCTCTCCCTCCGTGCGCGCCGGCGAGCAGGTCATCGTCCAGTTGCCGTGGCAACACCAGTTCCAGTTTGCCGGTTACTACGCGGCCATCGCCAAGGGATTTTATCGGGAGGCCGGTTTAGAGGTCACCCTGCGCGAAGCGAACGCCCGGACCGATGTGGTCAGCGAGGTGATCTCGGGAAAGGCCCAGTTTGGCATCAGCGGCAGTGATCTGCTGCTGGATCGGGCTGCCGGTCGTCCGGTGGTGGTGCTCGCCGCCCTGCTGCAGCACTCGCCGCTGATCCTGCTCACGCTGGATCGGCCAGATATTCGCAACCCGGCCGATCTGGCCAACAAGCGACTGATGCTGGAGCCTGGCTCCAACGAGCTGCTGACCTACCTTTCCCACCATACCCGCAGCCGCGACTGGGTCACCCTTCCCTACAAACAGGGGATTCAGGCACTGCTGGCGGGCAAGGTGGATGCCATCAGCGCCTACAGCACTACCGAGCCCTTCTATCTGCAACAAAAAGAGATCCCCTATCGGGTTTTTAGTCCGCGCACCATCGACTTCGACTTCTACGGCGACAACCTGTTTACCTCCGAGCGGGAGCTGATCACCCGACAGGATCGGGTCTACGCCTTCCAGCAGGCCAGCCTCAAGGGGTGGCGCTATGCGATGGACCACCCCGAAGAGATGATCAACCTCATCATGGAGCAGTACCCGACCGGGGCTGGCCGTGAACAGCTGGAGTTCGAGGCTCGCGAAACCAGAGCGCTGATGCAGCCGGATCTGATCGAACCTGGCTACATGCAGCAGGAGCGCTGGCTGCAGATCGCCAAAACCTATCTGGAGGCGGGCATGCTCACGGTATTGCCCAACCTCGACCGCTTTATCTACGACCCGGCGCAGGAGCGGCTGCGCCAGCAACGGCAACTATTCGACAAGAGCGTGGCGGTGGCCATGCTTATCACCTTTACCCTGATGACCCTGCTCGGCATCTTCTTGCACCTCTATCTGCGCCTGCGCCAGGAGGCGCGGGATCGCCAGCGGCTGACCCGTGAACTGGCCCAGAGCGAGCAGCACTATCGCTTCGTGGCGGAGAACAGTGCCGATGTGATCTGGACCATGGATGCCGCCAGCTTGCGCTTTCGCTATGTCAGCCCGGCTATCGCCCCCCTGAGCGGCTACGAGGCCCCCGAGCTGTTTGCCCTGCCCCTCAAACAGCTGCTGCCGGATGCCTCAAGGAAACTGCTGCGTGAGGAGATCTCCGCAACCCTGGAGGCATGGCAGCGGGGAGAGCATGACCAGACCCGCCGGGTCATTCGCACCCAACTGCGCCACAAGGATGGCCATCTGGTGGCCACCGAAACCATCACCACCCTCCATGGCAACCACAATGCCCAGCCGGAGGCGATCCTCGGGGTCACCCGGGATATCACCGAGCGGGCAGCGCGGGAGGAGATGATGCGCCGCCTCGCCTTCTACGACCCCCTCACCGGGTTGCCCAATCGCCGCTTGCTGCAGCAACGGCTCAAGGAGCTGATGGAGCAGGAGACGCCCCGTCCGCTGGCATTGATGTTTATCGACCTCGATCACTTCAAGCCGATCAACGACACCTTCGGCCATGAGACCGGGGATATTCTGCTCAATATGGTGGCCGAGCGGATGAGCCACTGCGTGCGCAAACAGGATCTGGTGGCACGGCTGGGGGGCGACGAGTTCGTTATCTTGCTGCCGGAGAGTGGCGACGAAGTGCTGGCGGTGGCCGACAAGCTGCACCAGCAGCTGCGTCATCCGTTCCAGCTGGAGGGGCAGGAGTTGCTCATCTCCAGCAGTATCGGGCTGGCGCTCTATCCCGAGCACGGGGAGGATGCCAAGACGCTGATGCACCACGCCGATCAGGCGATGTATCAGGCGAAGAGTCGCGGCCGCGGCCGGGTCTGCCTCTATACCGAAGGCCTTGATCCCGAGCAGGGCGCCCTGCTGTGGCAACCCGGCCACGAGTGCGGTCACCCGCGTATCGATGCCGAGCATCGCCAGCTCTTCGTATTGACCAACCGGCTGCTGGAGCGGATGAAAGATCAGCACGAGGATCCGGCCCCGTTTCTGGAGAGTCTGGAGAGCCTGTTCGACATGGCACGCCACCACTTCGCCTTTGAAGAGCAGATGCTGGCGGAGATCGACTATCAGGAACTCGTCAGCCACCGTCAGGATCACCAGCGCCTGCTCAACAAAGCAAGCCAGCTGCTGCACGCTGCCAAAGCGGGGAGACTGGGCAACGACGAACTGCTCAACTTCATCATTCAGGAGCTGGTGGTCGGCCACATGAGTCAGGCGGATCGCCGCTACTTTCCCCTGTTCAGATCAGAACGCAGCCTGTCGGTTGCGGAGGTGGTCGCCTAGTCTTCCCCCTGTTCAGACCCGAGCGTAATGCGACTCTTGCGAAAGGGGCGGCCTAGTCACCGCGCAGGGCTACCACGGGGTCGAGACGCACTGCCCGCAAGGCGGGAGCGACCCCGGCCAGCAGGCCGACCAGGGCGCTGCAACCGAGCGCCAGCAGCAGATAGAGAGGATGAAGGGTGAGCGGCAAGCCGGCCGCCAGCAGGGTGAGCAGCAGCTTGAGCCCCCCGAGCAAGGTCAGTCCCATGGCTCCGCCCAGCAGCGCCAGCACCACGGCTTCGAGCAGGAACAGCAATAGAATGCGCCGCCGCGGACACCCCAGCGCCATCAGCAGACCCACCTCGGGGATCCGCTCCTGCTGGGCGATGCTCATGATGCTGAAGATGCCGACCGCCCCGATCAGCAGCGAGATAATGCCGAGCCCGCCAACCGCCAGCTTGATGATGGAGAGTATCTTGTCGAGGCTGGTCAGCATGTCCTGCTGGGAGGTGAGGGTGAAATCCTCGGCGCCGTGGCGGGCGATCAGCACCCGCCGGATCTGAGCGGTGATGTCGGCCTCCGTCTGCCCGGCGCGATAGATGACGTCGATCTCCTGCAGCCCCTCCTTGTTGAACAGCGCCTGGGCGTGGGCGGCGGGCAGATAGATCATGTCGTCCAGATCAAAGCCGAGAAATTGCCCCTTGGGGGCCAGCACCCCGGCCACCCGAAAACGGCGATCACCGGCCCGCAGCAGACTCCCCGGCCCATCGCCGCCGGGAAACAGCTCCGCCGCCACCTTGGCCCCCAGCACCGCATAGGCGCGGGGCATGGCACTGTCGTCCGCGGGCAGAAAACGTCCCTGCACCAGGGTGAGTCGCCAGCCGGAGAGCGCAGCCGGGCCGGTGCCCAGAATAGCGGTGCTGCGGGTCAGTCCGCGGCTGCGCACCTCCCCCTGCCCCTGTACCACAGGGAGCGCCGCCTCTACCCCTGCCAATCTGGCGAGGGCATCGGCGTCCTCCAGCAGCAGGGGACGGCTGCTGGAGAGGATGCCGGGCGGGCCGCCGGCGGTTTCGGTCTTGCCCGGGGTCACGGCGATCAGCCGGGTGCCAAATTGGGAGAAGCTGTCGAGCAGATAGAGCCTGAGCCCCTCGCCGATGCCGGTGAGCAGGGTCACCGAAGCGATCCCGATGGCGATACCCAGCGCCGACAGCAGGCTGCGACTGCGCCCTGCCAGCAGGGCACGCCACAACCAGAACAGCAGATCAGCGGCGCGCATCAGCCACCGCTCCACTGCCCGCTGCGCAGGCTGCTGACCGGATCTTGCCGTGCCGCCCGGGAGGCGGGCAGCCAGCTAAAAAACAGCCCGGTCAGCAGGGCCGCCGGTATGGTGCAGAAAGTAGCGAGCAGAGGGACCGCCGCCGGAAATCCGGGCCAAATCACCCTGGCAAGGGCCACCAGGGCATAGCCCAACACAGTGCCAAACAGCGCGCCACTGCCGCTCAGCAGCAGCGCCTCCCACAAAAACAGCTGGTGGATCTGGCGGCTGTCGGCCCCCAGCGCCTTGAGCAGGCCGATCTCGCCGGTGCGCTGGCGGGTGCTGATCAGCGCCAGATTCATCATCATGATGCCGGAGACCAGCAGGCTGATGGCGCCGATGCCGGCAACTGCCAGGGTGAGGGTCGAGAGAATAGTGGAGAAGGTAGCCAGCATGGCGTCGCGGCGCACCACGGTCACATCGAGCACCCCGTGGCGCGCCTGCATCAGCTGCTCCAGTCGCTTGACCAGCGGGGGCACCGCTTGCCCCGCCAGCGGCTGGATCAGCAGCCGAAACAGCCCCTCGGTGTTGAACAGCCGCATGGCGCTACCGACCGGGATCAGCGCGGCCTCGGCCATATCCATCCCCAGATTGCTGCTCTGGCTGGTGAAGACCCCCACCACCCGAAAGCGGCGATTGTCAAAACGCAGCCACTGGCCGACCGGATCGGCCTGACCGAACAGCTCACGGGCCACCTTGGCCCCGAGCAGGACGGCCGGTCGATCCTCTGCGGCATCCCCCGGCAGCCAGCGGCCGGAGAGCAGCTCCAGCCCGTGGGTATCGCGCAGCCCGTTGCTGCTGCCAAGCAGCATGGTCTGGCGCAGCCGCGCCCCCTGTTTGGCCTCGGCAAAGCCCATCACCAGCGGCACCAGCCGCACCTTGGGCTGATGCTGGCCAAGGTAGTGCATATCATCGAGAGTGATCTGCCGCAGACTGTTGCCGGTGACCGGCGGCAGCCCGCCGGTGGTCTCCTTGCGGCCCGGGAACATCACCAGCAGATCCTTGCCAAGGGAACTGAACTGGTCGGCCACATAGCGCCTTGCCCCCTCCCCCAGCGAGGTGAGCAGCAGCACCGAGGTGACGCTCAGACTCACCGCCAGGATCAGCACCAACGCCCGTGAGCGCTGGCGCAGCAGGGCCACGGCGGCAAAGCGAATAACGTCGGGCCGCCGCATTCAGCCCCCACCGCTATGAGTGCTATCAATGCTATCGGTGCTGATGCGGCCATCGTTCATCAGGATCCGCCTGCCCGCCCGTTCCCCGAGGCGCGGATCGTGGGTCACCACCACCAGCGTGATCCCCTGCTCCCGGTTGAGCCCCTCCAGCAGGGTAATCACCTCCTCCCCGGAGCGGGAGTCGAGATTGCCGGTGGGTTCGTCGGCCAGGATCAACCGCGGTGCCATCACCATGGCCCGGGCGATGGCTACCCGCTGGCGCTGACCGCCGGAGAGTTCGGCTGGGCGGTGTCCTGCCCGGTTCTCCAGCCCCAGCTCTCCCAGCAACTGCTGGCTGCGACGATGGCGCTCGGCGGGAGCGATCCCGCACAGCATCAGCGGCAGCTCGACATTTTCACGGGCGGTGAGGCGGGAGATGAGGTGAAACGACTGGAACACGAAGCCGATGCGATGGCCGCGCAGCTGGGCCAGCGCCGGTTCTGACAGGGTGGCGGTATCCTCCTCTCCCAGCCAGTAACGCCCCTCATCGGGCCGATCCAGCAGCCCCAGCACATTGAGCAGGGTCGATTTGCCGGAGCCCGAGGGGCCCATCACCGCCAGATACTCCCCCTCGGCAACCCGCAGGGAAACGCGATCGAGGGCGGCCACTTCGCTGCCGCCAAGAGTGAAACGACGGCTGACGGCTTCGAGGCGAATGAGATCACTCATCCGTTTGCTCCGTAGCGGCGCTGAAAGGGCCATCCCCGACAATCTGTCCGGGCTGGGCCGCCAGCCGCTCACCGGCGGCGAGTCCCTCGGCCACTTCAATCCAGTTCCAGTTCTCCACACCCCAGCGGGGTACCACCCGCACCAGCTTATCCCCTTCCAGCCGCAGCACACTGCCATCGTCGGCCCGGCTGCTGGCCGCTACCCGCAGCACATCGGTGGCGCGGGTCACCTCGACCTCAAGGTCGGCGCTGTAGCCAATAAGCAGGGGGACATCGGTGGGCACAGTGGTGAGCGTCGCCTCCACCTCCACGGTACGAGCCTGCTTCTCCAGTTCTTTCACATAGGGGGCGATGCGGGTGACGCTGGCGGCAAAATCGCGCCCGGGCATGGCGTCGAGCAATACCCGGGCAGACTGGCCCACCTTGAGGCGGGCAGCATCCACTTCATCGATGGGGGCTGAGACATAGAGGCAGCGATCGTCGATAAGATCGATAACCGGGGGCATGGCCACTCCGGGCGGTGAGGGGGTCATGTATTCGCCCAGCTTGCTGTTGACCTCAGCCACCACTCCGGCAAACGGCGCCAGCAGGCGGCGCTCGCTCAAGCGGGCCTCCACCTGGGCGACCTGCGCCTCGTCGACCCGCTCCTGCTGACGGGATGCCTGGCAGACATAGCGGCGGGTATCAGCCAGATTCTGGGCCTGCTCGGCGAGGGTGCGGGAGGTGAGATTTTTGGCCAGCAAGGTGGCCAGCCGGTTGGCCTCCCGCTCGTAGTAGGCCGCCTCGCTGCAACGCTCCTCGCGCTGGGTCTTGCCAAGGGCCTGCTGGGCGCGGGCCCGGGCGAGATCGGCGTGAATATCATCACTCCAGAGGGTCAGCAGCAGATCTCCCCGGGCTACCCGCTCCCCGGCCTTGACGGCGATCTGCTCCACCACGCCGCCACCGGGCAGACTGAGCCCGGCCCGCTGACACGACTTGATGGTGCCAGCCCGGGTATTGACCACAGTGACCAGCACATCCCCCCGCCCGACCTCAGCCAGTCTGATCGGCGTCGGCTGCGGTCGCCACCACCATGCCACAGCAGCCACCGCTACCACGGCGCCACTTCCCCACCACAACCAACCTCTCTTCATCGCGCATCCTTTCGCTAATAACTCCCGTCACGACCAACAGGAGAGCAGGGCATCATTTCGCCTTCGCTAGTGACTCCCGTCATGAGCGTCGGGAGAGCAGGGCATAATAGAGCAAGGGTATCACCACCAGGGTGAGCAAAGTGGAGACCAGGATCCCGAAAATCAGACTGATGGCCAGTCCGTTGAAGATGGGATCATCGAGGATAAACAGAGCCCCGATCATCGCCGCCAGCGCCGTCAGCATGATGGGTTTGGCCCGCACCTGCGCCGCTTCGATCACCGCCTGCTCGAACGCCACCCCGGCGCTGCGCTGCTGCTCGATAAAGTCCACCAGCAGGATGCTGTTGCGTACGATGATCCCGGCGAGCGCAATCATCCCGATCATCGAGGTGGCGGTAAACTGGGCCCCCAGCAGGGCGTGGCCCGGCATCACCCCTATGATGGTGAGCGGAATGGGGGCCATGATGACGAGTGGCACCAGATAGGAACGGAACTGGGCCACCACCAGCAGATAGATGAGGATCATCCCCACCCCGTAGGCGATGCCCATATCGCGGAAGGTCTCGTAGGTGATCTTCCACTCCCCGTCCCACAACAGCGCCACCTCCCCCAATTTATCGGGCTGCTGCACGTAATATTGGGGCAGGTCGATATCGGCACCGGCGGCAAACATGCCGTAGAGCGGGCTGTCGGTATGGCCGCCCATATCGGCCACCACCATCACCATGGGCTGCATGTTCTTGTGCATGATATAGCTGGGGGCCACCTCATCACGGCGACTCACCAGCTCGGAGACCCGCACCAGCTGGCCGCTCTGGCTGCGCACCTTGAGGGCCAGTACGCCCGCCAGATCCCGTTTGTCACCGGGAGCCAGTTCGATGCGGATCGGCACCGGATACTTGGCACCGTGCCCCTGCAGCCAGCTGGCATCCTGATAACCCACCCCGCCATTGAGGGTGTTCACCAGATCCCCGAGATCGACCCCGAGCAGGGCCGCCTTGCTGCGATCCACCACCAGCCGCCACTTGGGCTGCGGGTCGGTCAGATAGATATCCACGTCCACCAGATCGGCCGTGGCCACAAAGCGGGCCTGAACGGCGCGCGCCGCCGCTTCGCGGGCGGCCTGAGTCGGGCCATACACCTCGGCAACGATGGGTGACCAGACCGGCGGGCCGGGCGGCACCTCAACGACTTTCAGGTTGCCCCCCGCCTCGCTGGCGATAGCCTGCAGCGGCTCCCGAACCGACTGGGCAATCTGGTGGCTGCTGCGATCCCGTTCATGCTTGTCCACCAGATTGACCTGAATATCCCCCACGTTGGCGCCGCTGCGGATAAAGTAGTGGCGCACCAGGCCATTGAAGTTGATGGGGGCGGCGGCGCCGGCGTAGATCTGGTAATCCTTCACCTCAGGCACCTTGGCAAGCTCTCGTCCGACCGCCAGCAGGGTACGCTCGGTCTGCTCCAGGGTCGCCCCCTCCGGCATATCGAGCACCAGCTGGAATTCCGACTTGTTGTCAAAGGGGAGCATCTTGAGCACTACCCACTGCACCATGGGCATGGCGGCGGCAGCCCCGACCAGCAGCAACACCACCAGCCAGAGCTTGCGTCTGGCGCGCTTGGCGCCATCACCGATCAGGAAAGGGGTCATCAGCCGGTGAAAGAGACCCGCCTTGGCCTCGCCGTGGGCACCGTGCGCCTCCCCCTTGAGCAAATGGCTCGCCAGCCAAGGGGAGAAGATAAAGGCCACCAGCAGGGAGATGAGCATCCCCATGCTGGCATTGATGGGGATGGGGCTCATGTAAGGGCCCATCAGGCCACTGACAAAGGCCATCGGCAGCAAGGCCGCGATGACGGTCAGGGTCGCCAGTATTGTTGGCCCCCCTACTTCGTCCACTGCCCCCGGAATCAGATCCTTGAGCGCCCCCTTGCCCAAACCGCGATGGCGGTGGATGTTCTCCACCACGACTATGGCGTCATCCACCAGAATGCCGATGGAGAAGATCAGCGCGAACAGCGACACCCGGTTGAGGGTAAAGCCCCACGCCCAGCTGGCAAACAGGGTCAGCGCCAGGGTGATGACGATGGCCACACCCACCACCAGCGCCTCGCGCCAGCCCATGCTCACCAGTACCAGCAGCACCACCGCCGTGGTGGCAAAAATCAGCTTGCCGATCAGGGTGTTGGATTTGGTCTCGGCGGTGACGCCGTAGTCCCGGGTCACCGTCACCTCAACCCCGGCAGGGATCAGTCGGTTCTGCAAACTTTCGACCCGCGCCTCCACCCGTTTGGCCACATCGACTGCGTTCTGACCCGGCTGCTTGCCGATAGCCAGGGTCACCGCCGGATAACTGCGATCCCCCTGCCCCATCCAGCTGCGTTTGGTCGGGGTCTCCTGACCCAGAGAGACCCTGGCCACCTCCCCCAGATAGACCGGCTTGCCGTCGTGCAGCCCCACCACCAGCTCTCTAGCCTCCTGCTCACTTTGCAGGAACTGCCCCACCTGTACCTTGATCTCCCGGTTGTCTTGTTCGATGGCCAGTGTCGGGCCCACCTGATTGGCGGCCGCCAGTCGCTGGCTCAGATCGCCCCAGCTGATGTCGTGGGCGCTGAGGGCCGCCGGATCCGGCATCACCCGCAACACGGCACTCTGGCTGCCCAGCGTGTAAATATCGCGGGTACCGGGAATGCGCTTGAGTTCGGTCTCCAGCTCATGGGCGACCAGGGTCAGCTCGGGTGCCCCCAGTTGCTTGCTCCCCTCTTTACTCCATAAGGTCAAACTGACGATGGGGACATCATCGATCCCCCGGGGTTTTACCAGTGGCTGACCAACTCCGATCCCCTGTGGCAACCAGTCACGGTTGGAGTCGAGCTGGTTGTTGAGATCGACAATAGCCTGCTCGCGGCTCACCCCCACCTTGAACACCACCACCAGCAGGGCGCCATCGGGTTGGGAAAAAGAGTAGAGGGTATCAATACCCTTTATCTGGGAGACCACCTGCTCGGCAGGGGTGGTAACGAGAGAGGCCACTTCAGCCGGAGTGGCTCCCGGGAAGGGAATATAGACATCGGCGAAGGTGACATCGATCTGCGGCTCCTCCTCCTTGGGAGTCACCAGCACAGCAAACAGACCGAGCAACAGCCCCACCAGTGCCAGCAGCGGGGTGATGGCCGAGCCCTGAAACAGCGCAGCCAGCCGACCGGCAGGCCCCAGCCTCTCCTTGTTGCCGTTCTGCTCGCTACTCATGGGCTACCTCCTGCTGCTGCGCCCAGCCATCGGGGGCCAGCTTGTCACCGGCTTGCAGCCCGGCCAGGATCTCGCACCGTCCCTCGACGCAATGGCCGACCCGCACCGGCGTCAGGGCCCAGCCAGCGGGCTGCTGCAGATAGACGCCGTTGAACTCCCCTTGCCGCAGCAGGGCGCGATCCGGCACCTGTAACACCTGACGCTCACCCTGCTTGAGCTGCACCTTGAGCCACATGCCGGGCAATACCCCGGCGGTGTGCGGCGGCAAGTCGAGGCGCAACCTGAAGGCGTGGCTCTGGCTGTCGGCATAGTTGAAGCTGGTCAGTTTGACCGGGGTAACAGACTTGCCATCGGGCTGCAGCACCTGCACATCCGCAGGCTCACGAGCCAGCGTCAGGGCGGATTGGGGCAACTCCACCTCCACCCGCAATGTGTCGAGGGAGAAGCCGGAGAGCAGCGGGGTACCCGGGGCCACCGTCTCCCCCAACTCCACCAGCCGCTTGGTCACCACTCCGGCGTAGGGAGCCAGAATGCGGGTATAACCGTAGGCCTCACGGGCCTGAGTGAGGGCCGCGTTGGCGGCATTGACCTCTGCGCGGGCGGCGCGCTCGGAAGCCTCGGCATTATCAAGCTGGGCGCGGGTGATCACGCCCTTGGCAATCAGTGCCTGAAAGCGGGCAAGCTGGCGCTCTGCCTCCACCTGCTGGGCCTGCGCCCGGGCCAGCCGCGCCTGGGCACCCGTGACGGCGGCAAACTGCTCCTTGCCGCTGATCTCGAGCAGCGGTTGTCCCGCCTGCACCTGATCGTTCACATCCACCAGCATGCGGGAGACGCGGCCGCTGGTCTGGGCCGCCACCGTCCCCTGATTGATGGCACTGACGGTGCCATCCAGCGTCAGCCAGTCGGTCACTGGCTGTGGCGCCACTGTCAGCAAGGGCTCTGTCAGCGGGGCAATAGGCTCCCCTTCTGCGGCCAGGGCGGATGTCATGGCCTGCGATGTCATCACCAACAAGGTGATCACCAGCAACCGGTTCTGTTCCATCGTCACTCTCCTTCCCTGGCATCATCAGTCACTTCACGGGATCAGCCGGTATGGGACTGGCGTACCTTACCCTTTCCCCGAGCTGGCGCCTTGGTCAGCCCCCTGGCCAGCCCTCTGTCAAACAGCAAGATCCCGGCCACCATGGCCGCTATAAACAACATTATCATGGGCTGGCCGCTGGAAATGAGACTCAAGGCAGGCCCCGGGCAGATACCCACCAATCCCCAGCCGATACCGAACAGCGCAGCACCGCCGACCAGATTGCGATCCAACTTTGGGGCAGGTACGGCGACGATGGGCTCCCCCAGCACACTCTGGCGACGGGGTTTCACCAGCAGAAAATAACCCGGCATAAAGACCAGCAGGGCGCCCCCCATCACGAAGGCGAGACTGGGATCCCAGGCCCCGGCCAGATCGAGAAAACCGGTAACCCGGGCGGGATCCACCATGCCGGAGATGGCCATCCCCAGTCCAAACAGCAGGCCCGCAAACAAACTTGTCAGCAATGTCATGGCGATCAGCCCCTTACAACAGATGTTGAGTGACGAAGACGGTGATAAAGCCTGCCGCCATAAAGGTGAGAGTGGCGACGATGGAGCGCAGGGAGAGCCGCCCCATGCCACAGATGCCGTGGCCGCTGGTGCAGCCATTGCCAAGACGGGTACCGACCCCGACCAGCAGACCGGCCAGCAGCACCACAGGCCAGCCGGGCAAGGTGGTGAATGCGGGCATGCTGGCCCAGCCCAGGGTCAGCGCCAACCAGGCGCCCGCCCCGAGCCCCAGCAGAAACAACACCCGCCAGGGCGCACGGTGTTGCAGTGCACCGGCCAGAATGCCGCTGATCCCGGCCACCCGGCCGTTGAACAACATCAGGATCAGGGCCGACAGCCCCGCCAGCATGCCGCCGCCCAAAGAGAGCAGCCATTGGCTTTCCATCATCAAGACTCCTTATTTTCTGAGTGACAAAAATGGGTTTGC
This sequence comes from Aeromonas aquatilis, assembly GCF_054052405.1. Taxonomy (NCBI): domain Bacteria; kingdom Pseudomonadati; phylum Pseudomonadota; class Gammaproteobacteria; order Aeromonadales; family Aeromonadaceae; genus Aeromonas; species Aeromonas aquatilis. The sequence goes on from NZ_JBSTYP010000006.1 coordinate 89,712, forward strand.
AGCGCACCCAGCACATCGGCGGCCGCCTCGCTCACCAACGAGTAGTAGATCTGCAGGGAGACCTTGCGCGAACGGATCAGGCCGTAGCGCTTCAATACCGAAAGTTGCTGGGAGAAGGCCGACTGCCCCAGCTGGCTATGGGCCAGCAGCTCCCCGACGCCTTTCTCCCCCTCCACCAGCTGGCAGAGCACCATCAGGCGTTCGGGATGAGCCAACGCCTTGAGCAGGGAGGCTGCAGCTGTCGCATGTCTGTTCATCTCGTCGAATTGGCTCATAAGAGTAAATTAGCAATTGCTGATATTTGTTCTATTGTATAAAACAACACTAAATTAGCAACATCTAAAGTAGATAAGGAGAAGGGCCATGACAGTAGATAACGGAGTCAGAATCGTCGCGGGTTGCATGTTGTTGCTCTCACTGATCCTTACCACCTGGGTTCATCCGGGCTTTGTCTGGTTGAGTGCCTTTGTCGGGGTCAACCTGATCCAGAGCGCGTTCACCGGTTTCTGCCCGGCCGCGATGATCCTCAAGCGGATGGGATTGAAATAACCGGGTCGGATTTTGGCAATCCTGCGTGGTAAAACGGGGCTTTCGATTATGTTTCAAGATGTTGCTGCGGGCGGCGCGGGGTTTACCCAGCCAGCCGCCTCGGCTATCATTCGAGCCTCTTATCAATAGCGGAGACCATCAGTGGGCAACTCATCAAGTGACAGTTGTAGACCGACCCTCATCGTCGGTACCAAGGTCGCGAGCTAGCCGCAGGTCTTTCTCTGCCGCATGCTCGCAGCCCTGCGAGAAGCGGAAATCCACTCCCCTCTTCTCTTTTTACACTTGACGTCTGGCAACCAGAGGCCAATCGCCACGGTCGCCATGCCTGCATAGTTTCTGCTTCCCACAAGGAGGCTGCTATGCGTTTTATCTCAATCAAACCGGCTGCGGATCGCGCGGTAGCAACAGGTTCTGTTGCTACCCGGGCTCACCCCCTGTTGAGCCGGCTCGGCCGTGGCATGCTGCCACGCTGGCTGGGCGGCAAACCGCGTCAGCATCACTACCGGCTGCAGATCCGCTGCGAGGATCGCGCCGATATGGAGCAGGTGCTGGATATGGTGAACCACACCCTGCAACCGGCCGGGCTGCAACCGATGCAATCGATGAAGCCGGGTCGCGGCGGCGGGCGAGAGCTGGTGCTCAACCTGCAGTGCACCCCGCCCCAGCGCCGCTATCTGGTGCAGTTTGTTCATCAGGTCGGGGTGGCACATCCGGTGCGCTGGCAACTGCGCCCGCGCATCGACTGCGATCCCGAGCTCAACTGACCGCACACCTGCGTTAACCACAGTGAAAGGGGCCAGCCACGCTGGCCCCGCTTGTTGCGTCCTCGCCGAGCATCAGGGCATCTGATGGTGCTCGCGCCCCGGGACACCGCGTTTTTGTTTGTCTGCTGGCCATCCGCGCAATCATCCCCTGATCCATCCGCCATCCGGCGTTTCATCATGGATTGCGTCAAGCCAGCGCTTATCAGAAGGAGTACGCCATGAAGATGTGGCAACAAATTGACATGATCTCCCTGCTCGACACCCTGGCCAGCCTGTTGCTCGCCTTTGTGCTTGGCAGTCTGGTCGGGCTGGAGCGCCAGTACCGCCAGCGTACCGCAGGCCTGCGCACCAACGTGCTGGTCGCCGTGGGGGCCGCCCTGTTCGTCAGTCTGGCCCAGCGTATCTATGACCTGCACGGCGGCAACTACAACGTGGTCCATGTGGTGGCCTATATCGTCTCCGGCATCGGCTTTCTCGGCGCCGGCGTCATCATGCGCGAGTCGGGCAATATCCGCGGCATCAACACCGCCGCCACCCTCTGGGGCGTGGCAGCAGTCGGCGCCGCCTGTGGCGCCGGGCTGGCCATGGAGGCAATTCTGGGCGCCCTGTTCGTGCTCGCCGCCAACACCCTGCTGCGACCGCTGGTCAACCAGATCAACCGTCGCCCGGTAGACAATCTGGACACCGAAGTCACCTACAAGGTGACGGCCCTGACCCCGCGCGAGCATCAAAAGGAGGTGCTGCACTGGCTCGAGGAGATGCTGGAGCAGGCCAACTACCCCTTGAGCGAACTCGATATCGAGCCGTTTGGCGAGGGGGATCTGGAGATCTCTGCGGTGCTGCTGGCTACCTCCATCGATGGCGACGAGCTGGATGCCCTGATGGTGAAACTCGGCATCCACCCCCATATCAAGCAGGTGTTCTGGCGCACCAGTACCACGGATTGACAGCAAAAGATCAAAAAAAGAGCCGGCACAAGGCCGGCTCTGTTTATTCGGGTGGCTGAAATCAGCTGGTCAGATCGTCGAAGAAGCGTTTCACCCCTTCGAAGAAGCCTTCCGATTTCGGCTTGTGGGTCTTGGCAGCGGCACCGCTGAACGACTCGTCCAGCTGGCGCAGCAGCTCTTTCTGCTGCTCGGTGAGGTTGACCGGCGTCTCGATCACCACCTTGCACATCAGATCCCCTACCTGACCGGAGCGCACGGACTTCACGCCCTTGCCACGCATGCGGAACATCTTGCCGGTCTGGGTCTCCGGAGTGACCTTGAGCTTGACGCGGCCATCCAGGGTCGGCACTTCAATCTCGCCACCCAGGGCAGCTGCGGTGAAGCTGATGGGCACTTCGCAGTAGAGGTTGTTGCCGTCACGCACGAAGATCTCGTGCTCTTTGACGTGCACCTGTACGTAGAGATCCCCTGCCGGCGCCCCCGCTTCCCCCGCTTCCCCTTCACCGGAGAGACGGATGCGATCGCCGGTATCGACGCCCGCCGGAATTTTCACCGACAGGGTCTTGGTGCGCTGGTAGCGACCTTCACCGTGACACTTGCGGCACGGATCCTTGATGATCTTGCCGCGACCGTGACAGTGCGGACACGCCTGCTGCACCGCAAAGAAGCCCTGACGCATCTGCACTTGGCCGGAGCCGTGGCAGGTCGGGCAGGTCTGGGCGCTGCTGCCCGTGTGGGCACCGGAGCCGTTACAGACTTCGCAGTGAACCAGGGTCGGCACCTTGATCTCCTTGGAGACCCCGCGAACCGCCTCTTCCAGCGTCAGCTCCATGGTGTAGCGCAGGTCGGAGCCACGGGCCGGGCCACGACGGGCACCCCCACGGCCACCGCCGAAGATATCACCGAATACGTCACCAAACATGTCGGCGAAGTCGGCATTGCCGCCAAAGCCACCGTGGCCACCGCCACCCTGGCTCGGGTCAACACCGGCATGGCCGTACTGGTCGTAACGGGCACGCAAGTTGGCATCGGTCAGGACCTCGTAGGCTTCCTTGACCTCTTTGAACTTCTCTTCGGATGCGGCATCACCCTGGTTACGATCCGGGTGATACTTCATGGCCAGGCGCTTGTACGCCTTCTTGATCTCGCGATCGTCGGCATCTTTCGCCACACCCAGTACTTCGTAGAAATCGCGCTTCGACATACTCATCCTGTGGTTACGCAGACGGGCGTTGGTTACCCAACGCCCGTGAATTCATTGACCAAGCCGATGGGCGAAGCGGACTCCGCCCATCTGGGTAGGGCTTACTTCTTGTCGTCTTTCACTTCTTCGAACTCGGCGTCGACTACGTCGTCGTCAGCATTGGTAGAAGAGGAGGACTGACCGGCATCAGCACCGGCTGCACCCTGGGCCTGAGCCTGCTGCTGGGCAATTTCCATCAGCTTCTGGGACGCTTCCAGCAGCGCCTGCTGTTTGGCTTCGATAGCAGCCTTGTCGTCACCCTTGATGGCCGCTTCCAGCTCGCTCAGAGCGGCTTCGATCTTGGTCTTGTCGTCGGCAGGCAGGGCTTCACCGGCTTCGGTGATCTGCTTGCGTACGGAGTGGACCAGACCATCAGCCTGGTTGCGAGCCTGTACCAGCTCTTCAAACTTCTTGTCCTCGGCCGCGTTGGCTTCGGCTTCGCGTACCATGCGCTCGATCTCGTCATCAGACAGACCAGAGGAGGCCTGGATGGTGATCTTCTGCTCTTTGTTGGTCTCTTTGTCTTTCGCAGAGACGTGCAGGATACCGTTGGCATCGATGTCGAAGGTCACTTCGATCTGCGGCAGACCGCGCGGTGCCGGACGGATGCCTTCCAGGTTGAACTGGCCCAGAGACTTGTTGTCGCTGGCGCGCTTGCGCTCACCCTGCAGCACGTGAATGGTCACGGCAGACTGGTTGTCTTCGGCAGTGGAGAACACCTGGGACTTCTTGGTCGGGATGGTGGTGTTCTTCTCGATCAGCGCAGTCATCACGCTACCCATGGTTTCGATACCGAGGGAGAGCGGGGTGACGTCCAGCAGCAGTACGTCGGTCTTCTCACCGGACAGTACGGCACCCTGGATGGCTGCACCCATGGCCACGGCTTCGTCCGGGTTGACGTCTTTACGCGGCTCTTTGCCGAAGAACTCGGCAACGGTCTTCTGAACCAGCGGCATACGGGTCTGACCACCAACCAGGATCACGTCGTCGATCTCGCCAACTGCCAGACCGGAGTCTTTCAGGGCGACACGAACCGGCTCCAGAGAGTCCTTCACCATGTCTTCCACCAGAGATTCCAGCTTGGCACGGGTTACCTTGATGTTCATGTGCTTCGGACCGGTGGCATCTGCAGTGATGTACGGCAGGTTGACGTCAGTCTGCTGGGCAGAAGAGAGCTCGATCTTGGCTTTCTCGGCGGCATCTTTCAGACGCTGCAGAGCCAGCTGGTCGTTGCGCAGGTCGATGCCCTGCTCACGCTTGAACTCGTCAACCAGGTAGTTGATGACGCGGTTGTCGAAGTCTTCACCACCCAGGTGGGTGTTACCGTTGGTCGCCAGTACTTCGAAGGTAGTTTCGCCTTCAACTTCGTCGATCTCGATGATGGAGATATCGAAAGTACCGCCACCCAGGTCATATACGGCAACCTTGCGCTCGCCCTTGACCTTGTTCACGCCGTAGGCGAAAGCTGCTGCAGTCGGTTCGTTGATGATGCGTTTTACATCCAGACCGGCGATGCGACCGGCATCCTTGGTAGCCTGACGCTGGGCGTCATTGAAGTAGGCCGGAACAGTGATAACGGCTTCCGTTACCGGCTCGCCCAGATAGTCTTCGGCGGTCTTCTTCATCTTCTTCAGCACTTCGGCAGAGATCTGCGGCGGTGCCATTTTCTTGCCCTTCACTTCAACCCAGGCGTCGCCGTTGTCAGCTTTGGCGATGGCGTACGGCATGATTTTCAGGTCACGCTGCACTTCTTCATCTTCAAAACGACGACCGATCAGACGCTTGATGGCGAACAGGGTGTTTTTCGGGTTGGTGATGGCCTGACGCTTGGCCGGCTGACCAACCAGGATCTCGCCATCATCGGCATAGGCAATGATGGACGGAGTAGTACGATCGCCTTCTGCGTTCTCGATCACGCGAGCAGTGTCGCCATCCAGAATAGCGACGCAGGAGTTGGTAGTACCCAGGTCAATACCGATGATTTTACCCATTTGACGAATCTCCAAATACTTTGAATAAACTGGCGAGGAACTCGCCTTAATGCGTTAACGGCTAGGTGGGGGCTGCCAATCTGGCTTTCAAGCTCCCGGCATCAAATTTTTTGTGCCGCCGCGGCCTTGCTACCTATATGGGGTCGCCAGACGCAGCTTCAAGCCCCAACCCTAAAAAACCACACCCTTTGTCATGGTTGCACGGTCACGTTGAGCCGTTAAACCGGGCAAGATGAGCAGGTGCTGCACTGCGAAACAAAAAGCCCGCCACGGGGCGGGCTCGGGCACCCACAGCCAATCAGTCGACCGCTTTGGCGATCATCACCATGGCCGGACGGATCACCCGACCGTTGAGGTCATAGCCCTTCTGCATTACGGCGATCACGGTGTTCGGCGCCACATCGGCACTCGGTACCATGCTCATCGCCTGATGGGCGTTGGGGTCAAACGGCTGGTTGATCGGGTCGAGCGCTACCAGACCAAACTTGGCCACGCCGCTCTGCATGGATTTCAGGGTCAGCTCGACACCTTCGATCATCGGCTTGAGGGCATCGTTCTCCTTGTCGGCCAGTTCGATGGCTCGCTCAAGGTTGTCCAGCACCGGCAGCAGTTCATTGGCGAACTTCTCCAGAGCGAATTTGTGCGCCTTCTCCACATCCAGCTCGGTACGACGGCGCAGGTTCTCCATCTCGGCGGCGGTACGCAGGGCGCGTTCACGCTCTTCCGCCGCTTTTTGGATGGCGGTTTCCAGCTGCGCTTCCAGTTCGGCAATGCGGGCCTGCTCGGCTGTCACTTCACTGTCTACATCGGTCGGCTCGACTGGCTGGGCTTCCACTTGCTCCATCGCTTCAACCTTTTGCTCTTCGTGGTTCATGACATCTCCAATTCCGGGGTTACTTATGAGGGCCCTGACGTCTGGTTGAGCGACCGGACGACAACAGACCGACTATGTTGGCGCTATTATGGGGATGCATCCCCGGCTTTCAAGGGGTAAAGGGCAATCAGGGTTGCTGAATAGCAGCAACCGTCGGTTTATCCGGGTTACCGCTCACCGTTTAACCAGTAGCCTCAAGGGGATAGCCGGCCCCGTCACACGGGAGAGCGTCACAAGCGGAGCAAAGCACTGTATACTGGCCCGCAATACCCATCCCAGATCTGACTGACTATGGATTCTCCGTTCAAAACCATCGCCCTGATTGGCAAACCCCACCATGAGGGGGCCAACCAGACGCTGACCGGCCTGCATCAATACCTGACCGCCCGCGGCTTTCGGGTACTGGTGGAGAGCCGGGTCGCCCAGACCCTGAGCATCCTCGATGAACACGTGATGGATCTGGTGCAACTGGGCCAGCAAGCCGATCTTGCCATCGTGGTCGGCGGTGACGGCAACATGCTGGGGGCGGCGCGGGTGCTGTCGCGCTTCGATGTGGCGGTGATCGGGGTCAACCGGGGCAACCTCGGCTTTCTGACCGATCTCTCGCCACAAGATTACCTGCTGCCGCTGGAGCAGGTGCTCTCCGGTCACTACAAGAGCGAACACCGCTTCCTGCTGGAAGCCTCGGTCTATCGCCACGGCGAGCGCAAATCGAGCAATCTGGCGGTGAATGAAGCAGTGCTGCACCCGGGCAAGATCGCTCACATGATCGAGTTTGAGGTCTATATCGATGGCAGCTTTATGTATAGCCAGCGCTCGGACGGCATCATCGTCGCCACCCCGACCGGCTCCACCGCCTACTCCCTGTCAGCGGGCGGCGCCATCCTCACCCCCAAACTCAACGCCATCACGCTGGTACCCATGTTCCCGCACACCCTGAGCAGTCGCCCCATCGTGCTCGATGCCGACAGCGAAGTACGGCTGCTGGTCTCGCCGGACAATCAGGACGATGCCATGCAGGTGAGCTGTGACGGCCAGGTGACGCTGGCGGTCCACCCGGGGGACGAGATACTCATCAAGAAGAGCCATCATCAGCTTCATCTGGTTCACCCACTCGACTACAGCTACTTCCACGTGCTGCGCAACAAGCTCGGCTGGGGCAGCAAGCTGTTTTAATCGTCGCTGACCGACAACGGCATTGCCAGAGAGGGCGCCTGAATTGGCGCCCTTCTCTTTTCTGTCGTGGCAACGTCCCCTGCACTCTCATATCCGTACCGCGTCCCAATAGTCAGTACCGCATTTTCATAGCCATACCGCACTGGCGCGGCTTTCCTTTGTTAAAAATGACGGTGCCCTCTTTACTGTATATAAGACCAGTATATACTGGATGCATACACAGTAATGTTGACCTATACAGGATGAGACCATGCTGACCCAGCTGACCGTCAACAACTTCGCCATCGTCAAGTTTCTCGAACTCGATCTGCAACCGGGCATGACCTGCATCACAGGTGAGACCGGTGCCGGTAAATCCATCGCCATCGACGCCCTCGGTCTCTGCCTCGGAGAGCGGGCCGAAGCCGGCATGGTGCGACCCGATAGCGACAAAAGCGAGGTCAGCGCCCGCTTCCTGCTGGACAACAACCCGGCCGCCCGCGCCTGGCTCGCTACCAACGAGCTGGAAAACGAAGGTGAGTGTATCGTCAGGCGAGTCATCTCAGCCGAGGGGCGCTCACGCAGCTATATCAACGGCGTGCCCGTCCCCCTCACCCAGCTCAAGAATCTGGGCCAGCTGCTGGTCAACGTACACGGTCAGCATGCCCACCAGATGCTGCTCAAACCGGACTACCAGCTCGCTCTGCTCGATGGCTATGCCGGTCACCATCTGCTGCTCGACGAGGTGCGCCAGCACTATCAGCAGTGGCGCCAACTGCAAAACGAACTGAACCGGCTCAAGGCCGAGCAGCAGCAGCGGGAAGCGCGCCGTCAGCTTATCGAGTACCAGGTGCAGGAGCTGGACGAATTTGCCCTGCAACCGGGGGAGTTCGAAGAGATCGAGGAAGAGCACCAGCGTCTCGCCAACGGCACAGAACTGATGCAAGAGTGCGGGGCTTGCCTCGACCTGCTCTATGACAACGAAGAGACCACTATCGCAGGGCTGCTGCAATCGGCCGTCGATCGGGCCGAGGGGTTGGTCAGCATGGACAGCCGCCTCACCCCGGTACTGGAGATGCTGAACGAAGCGCTGATCGGGGTGCAGGAGAGCCACAGCGAACTGCGCAGCTACCTCGATCGGCTGGAGCTGGATCCCGAACGTTTCAACGAGCTGGAGGCCCGCCTCTCCAAGGCGATCAATCTGGCCCGCAAGCACCATGTCAAACCGGCAGATCTGGCTCAGTACCATCAGGAGCTGGCCTCGGATCTCGCTCGCCTCAACTCCGATGAGGAGCGGTTAGAGGGGATGGAAGATGAGCTGGCCGATGCCCGTCAAGCTTTTGTGCAGGCCGCCGAAGCCCTGAGCCAGAGTCGCCAGCGTTACGCCCAGGAGCTGGGCGCCAAGGTAACCTGCAGCATGCACGAACTGGCGATGCCCGATGGCCGCTTTGCCATCGAGGTGCGCCCCGATGCCCAGAGCAGCCTCTCTCCGCTAGGTATAGATCGGGTGGAGTTTATGGTCACCACCAACCCGGGCCAACCGATCCAGCCGCTTGGCAAGGTGGCCTCCGGCGGTGAGCTGTCGCGCATCAGCCTCGCCATCGTGGTGATCAGCGCCCGCAAGATCTCCACTCCGACCCTGATTTTCGATGAGGTGGATGTGGGGATCAGCGGCCCGACTGCCGCTGTGGTAGGTCGCCTGCTACGCCAGCTCGGGGAGTCCACTCAGGTGATGGTGGTCACTCACTTGCCTCAGGTGGCTGGCAACGGCCACCAGCATATGGTGGTGAGCAAGCATACCGATGGCAAAACCACCGAAACCCAAATGAGTAACCTTGATGAGACAGCCCGTCTCAACGAGCTGGCACGCCTGCTCGGTGGCGACCAGATCACCGACAACACATTGGCCAATGCCCGCGAGCTGCTGCGTCGCTGAATCAGGCAATAAAGCCCACTTGCAGCGATGGCGACTGATAACGCTGACAGAACATGCTGACTGCGCAGGCAAGAACGAGTGCCATAGCCTGCGCAGTCAGCAATAGCCAATAGCCAATAGCCAATAGCCAATAGCCAATAGCCAATAGCCAACTGTGATAACTGAACTCGCGTCAGGATTACCGACCCAGATCAATAAAATAGCGAGTTAGGCGAAGCTGGCAGCAACATGGACGTGGATCCGGTTGCCTTCATGTAGCGGATTTCGCATAGTGTTGCCCCCCTTTATGGGTATCCAATTGTGAGGCTTTGTCTATGATCCACGTTTTTGGTCACAAGAATCCTGATAGCGACAGTATCTGCAGTGCGCTGGTTATCACCGACTGGCTCAATGGCCAGGGCCGTCAGGCCACCCCATGGCGTCTGGGTGACCTGCGCACCGAAACCCGTTTTATTCTGGAGCAGGCTGGCGTCAGCGAACCCGAGTTGCTGACCAAAGATCTGACCGGTGAAGATGTCTGGCTGGTGGATTTCAGTGATCTGGAACAGGGTCCTGCCACACTGGCACAAGCCAATGTACTGGGTCTGGTGGATCACCACCGTCTCGGTACCCTGGTCACCCAGTCTCCGCTGGATGCCTGGATCCGTGCCGTCGGCTGCACCTGCACCATCGCCTTCGATCTGCTGAGCCAGCAAGGCACTGTGACCCGCAGCCAGGCTCGCCTGATGCTGGGCGCCATCATGAGCGACACCCTCTGTCTCACCTCGCCCACCACCACCGAGCAGGACAAGATCGCTTGTGAGCGTCTGGCACCGCTGGCCGAAGTATCGCTGGCCGAATTCGGCCAACAGCTGCTGATGGCGAAAACCGACCTGAGCGGCCTGACTCCAGCTCAACTGCTGCAGCAGGATGAGAAGGCATTCCAAGCCGAAGGGTTGAACTTCATCATGAGCCAGATCGAAGTGGGCAGCGAACAGCAACTGGCCGAGCACCTGCCAGCCCTGCAGCAGGAGATGGCCCAGCGCGTGGCGAGCGAAGGGCTCGACTTCTTCGTGTTGATGGTGACTGACCTGACTGCGGCTGCCAGCCGTATCTACTTTACCGAGCACGCCAAAGTACCGGCAGAGTCCAGCTACCACCCGGGCTTTGTCAGCCGCAAGAAGCAGGGTCTGCCCTGGGTGATGGATCTGCTGGCCAAGGCCTGATCTTCCCTCGCCATCACCTATTCCAAAGCCCTGCCTCTGCGCAGGGCTTTTTCATCGCCACCGCCAGCGGCACTCCCTATCCGCTTGCTGACCATCTTGCTCACCACTGCGGTCTCTCGCTTACTCCTTTCACGGCTTATTGACAGTTAACGCCATAACTTTGCTTACATATTTGCGGCTGTTATTTATCAGGGCTTTGCTGCAGGATAATCGCCGCGCACAACCTTTTCCGTTTCCATTCAGGTGATCGATGAACATGACCCCCAAGCAGAGAACCCTGGCCATCACCATGCTGATCGCCGTGGTGCTCCTCGGCTGGCTGCTCTGGCCCAGTCAACCACCCAAGGCGATGCTGACCGCTCAGGTGACCCGCGAGGATATCGCCCAAACCGTGCTGGCCAGTGGTGTGCTGCAGGCCGTAGAGCAGGTGGATGTGGGGGCTCAGGTCTCCGGTCAGGTTACCAAGCTGGCCGTCGAGGCCGGAGATCAGGTCAAGCAGGGAGACCTGCTGGCCGAGATCGATCCCCTGATTGCCCAGAACAACCTCAAGACGGCCGAGGCGGAACTTGCCAGCAACCGCGCCCAGCTCAAGATCAAGCAGGCACAACTAAAACAGAACGAGCTCGCCTGGCGGCGCCAGCAGCAGATGTTCAAGCAGGAGGCAAGCTCACGGGCCGATCTGGAAAGTGCCGAGGCCCTGCTGGCGGTCACCCGCGCCGAACTGCAAAATAGCCAGGCCAATATCGACAACGCCCTGATCAAGGTTGATCGGGCCAAGACTGAGCTGGGCTACACCAAGATCCTGGCGCCGATGGATGGCACCGTCATCAGCATTGTGACCCGTCAGGGCCAGACCCTGGCTGCCAGCCAGACGGTTCCGACCGTGCTCAAGCTGGCCAACCTCGAGACTATGACGGTCAAGGCGCAGATCTCCGAAGCAGATGTCACCAAGGTCAAAGCCGGCATGCCGGTCTACTTCACCCTGATCGGCGATCCGGATACCCGCTATCAGGGTACGCTTCGCGCCGTGGAGTTAGCGCCCACCAACATCAACGATCAGGCCACCACAGGTACCACCACCAGCAATGCGGCTGTCTACTACTACGCCCTGTTCGATGTACCCAATCCCGCTCATACCCTGCGGGTCGCAATGACCACCCAGGTGACCATAGTGCTAGGCGAGCGCAAGCAGGTGCTCACTGTGCCGCAAACCGCCCTCGGCAAGTCGCTGGGTGACAACGAGTATGAAGCCACCGTGATCAAGGAAGATGAGACGACCGAAACCCGTCATATCAAGACAGGTATGAAGGACGAGATCCGCATTGAGGTGATCAGCGGGCTGAGTGAGAAGGAGGAGGTGCAGCTCAATCACGGAGCCCCCACCGACAATGATGAGATGGCGGTGATGCTATGAGTGAGCCCCTGAACCAGCTGCCGTTGATCCAGCTGAAAGGGGTCGAGCGACGCTACCAGAGCGGCGACAGCGAAGTCACCGTGCTCCACCCTCTTGATCTCACCATCTCGGCAGGAGAGATGATCGCCATTGTCGGCGCATCCGGCTCTGGCAAATCGACCCTGATGAACCTGCTGGGCTGCCTGGATAGCCCGAGCGGCGGTCAGTATCTGTTTCGCGGTCAGGACACAGCCAGCATGGATGCGTTGGCGCTGGCCCGGCTGCGCTGCCACCACTTCGGTTTTATCTTTCAGCGCTACCACCTGCTGCCCCATCTCGATGCCGCCGCCAACGTGGAGATCCCCGCCGTCTATGCCGGCACCAGTCGCCCGGATCGCCAGGCGCGCGCGCGTCAGCTGCTGGGCAGACTGGGGCTGGCCGATCGCAGCCACCATACCCCGGGCCAGCTCTCCGGCGGTCAGCAGCAGCGGGTCAGTATCGCCCGGGCGCTGGCCAATGGCGGCGAAGTGATCCTCGCCGATGAACCGACCGGCGCACTGGATAGCCAGAGCGGCAAGGAGGTGATGGCGATCCTCAAGGAGCTGCACGCTCAGGGCCACACCATCATTCTGGTCACCCACGATATGAACGTGGCCAGCCATGCCGACCGGATCATCACTCTCAAAGATGGTCGGATTGAACAAGATAGCGGCCCCTGCCAAACGGCCGTGTTGGCTCCAGCCACCGCCACAACCCCTCAAAAAATAGTGCCCACTAAAGGTGCCATGGGCCACGACTGGGATCGCTATCGGGAAGCGGGACGGATGGCGATCCATGCCATGCTAGCCCACCGGATGCGCACCTTTCTCACCATGCTCGGCATCATCATCGGCATCGCCGCCGTAGTGAGCGTGGTCGCCCTTGGTCAAGGGGCTCGCGCCAAGGTGATCGACCAGATCAATGCGATGGGCACCAACACCATCGAAATCTTCCCGGGCAAGGGATGGGGCGATGAGAAGATGGCCAGCATCCAGACCCTCAACAAGGGGGATCTCGATGCCCTGTTGGGGCAACCCTATCTTGCGGGCGCCAGCCCCGAGATTGGCAGCTCCGGCCAGTTGCGATATCGCAACAAGACCAACAGCGGCAATGTGACCGGGGTTGGTAACGACTATTTCAAGGTGAAGGGGATGACGCTGGTCAGTGGTCGCTTACTGGAGTGGCAAGATATCCAGCAGCGTGCCGCCGTTGCCGTAGTTGACAAGAAGAGCATCACCAGCCTGCTTGGCAAAGAAGAACCGGTCGGCAAGGTGGTACTGGTCGGCACCTTGCCGGTGAGGATTGTCGGTGTGGTTTCGCAGGAGACCGGCTTCGGCCCCACCAGCCAGTCGGTCAATATCTGGCTGCCCTACAGCGCGGTGATGAGTCGCCTCATCTCGCAGCACCACTTCAGCCAGATCACCATCCGGGTCAAAGACGGGGTACAACCGGCACTTGCCGAGCAGGCAGTGATCGAGCTGATCACCAAGCGCCACGGGGTGAAGGATTTCTTCACCTTCAGCAGCGACAGCATCATCAAATCGGTGGAGAAAACCACCGCCACCATGACCCTGATGGTCTCGGCCATTGCGGTGATCTCGCTGATCGTCGGCGGGGTGGGCGTGATGAACATCATGCTGGTGTCGGTGGTGGAGCGCACCCGCGAGATCGGCATTCGCATGGCCGTGGGTGCCCGCCAGTCAGATATTTTGCAGCAATTCCTGATTGAAGCTGTGATGGTGAGCCTGCTGGGGGGGATCTTCGGCGTCGGCCTCTCGCTCGGTATTGGCGCGCTCTTTTCACTGCTGGTGGACTCCATCAAGATGCAGTTCTCGCTCTTCTCCATCCTGATGGCCTTTGGCTGCTCGTCACTCATCGGGATCCTGTTTGGTTACTTGCCGGCACGCAATGCGGCGCGGCTCGACCCTGTTGTCGCACTGGCGAGGGAATAACAATGCACAAACTCTCCTGGCTGGCTCTCTGCATGGCCCTCAGCGGCTGCAGTCAGCACAGCACCTATCAAAGACCCGAACTGGCGATCGCCCCCACATGGCAACAGGCAGAGGGCTCCCAACTGGCTGCGCAGGCAGGCCCCTGGTGGCGGGAATTTCATGATCCCCAGCTCGACAAACTGGTCGACGCGGTACTGGTCGCCAACCCGGACATGCGTGTGGCGGCCCTCAAGCTCAAAAGCGCCAGACTGGGCGCCGAGCAGGCCGATACCAACCTCACCCCCTCGGTCAATGGCACTATCGCAGCCAGTGGCAACAAGGATCTGAAAACCGGCAAAGACACCAACAGTCTGGGTCCCTCGCTGAGCCTCAGTTACGAAGTGGATTTGTGGGGCAAGCTTGCCTCGGTGCAAGATCAGGCAAGCTGGGAGGCGGCGGCAAGCGAGCAGGATCTCGCCAGCACCCGACTCCTGCTGATCGGCAATACTCTGGAGCAATATTGGCAGCTCGGCTATCTCGGCTCTGCCATCGCACTCGGAGAACAGCAGCTGGCCAACCTGACCCGAACCAAGCAGCTGACCCAAACCAAATACCAGGCAGGCGCCATCACCCGACTCGATCTGGCGCAGGCACGCCAGCAACTGGCAGGCAAGCAGGCTGAGCTGGCCTCCCTCAAAGCGCAGCAGGAACAGGCTCGCAATGCCCTGCGTCTGTTGCTGGGCCGCAGCAGCGGGCCGCTGGAGTATGCACCCGCTTCCCTTGCAAAGCAGGCCATTCCTGAACTTGCAGTGGGTATTCCGGCCGATGTGCTGGCCCGCCGCCCCGATGTCAAAGCGGCCGAATTGCGGCTGCGCAAGACGCTGGCTAAAGGGGATGAGATCCGCACCAGCTTCTACCCCAGCCTGACCCTAACCGGCAGTGCCAGCACCGCATCCGATAGATTGGCGCAGGTGCTGCAAAATCCGGTAGGTACGCTGGGAGCCAGCCTCGCCCTCCCCTTCCTTGAATACAACCGCACCCAGCTCGCCATCGAAAGCTCAGAGCTGGATTACCAGATTGCTGAAACCGAGTTTCGCAAACAGCTCTACACCGCACTGGTGGAGGTGGAAGACAATCTGGCCGCACGCCACTATGGCCAGCAGCGACTCGATTATCTGCAGGAGCAGCTGAGTTATGCCCGGGAGGCCGAACGACTGGCCAAGGCACGCTTCCAGGCGGGTGCGACCGGCGTGCAAGCCTGGCTCGATGAGCAGAACCGACTGTGGGATGCCCAGCAGAGCCTGTTGGCCCAGCAAAAAGAGCAGCTCACCACCACTGCCAAAATCTATCGCGCCCTGGGTGGCAGCGATAGCGTGGCGCCCCGATAACGCTTCACCCGGCCATTCCCCGCTCAGCCGGCAGAGTGGGGAATGCCATCGCAATGGACCGCACAGCCCCCCCTCGCCCACACGGCAACCGAACTCCATTGCCCATCATCAGGGGCTGTTACGGCAGCCCATCCAATTACATGCATCGGCGACCCTGAATATGCATATTCCGGCCGATCATGAACACCGATTCCCGGCGTTTTTCAAGGTAGTTGTCGCTTTTTATGCAGCCCGGCGTTCATTTTCCGGATTGAGCGCCACCATACTTACTGGTGTCCAGTTCCTTGTTTTACCAGACCAGCGTTCAGGATGCTGGCATCGTGCGGCTTCATAGACTGCTTCCCGTTGTTTAAGCAGAGGCTTATCCAAACCCTGGTGCCTTTGTTCTGGTGTGACAAACTTAATCCCACTATGACGATGTTGGGTGTTGTACCAGCGTATGAAGTTGTGTACCCATGCCCGTGCTTTGCTTATATCGCTAAAGCCATCGGCAGGCCATGCAGGGCAATATTTCAGTGTTCGGAACAGCGACTCCGAGTAGGGGTTATCATTGCTGACCCGGGGTCTACTGAATGACGAGCAGACACCCAGTTCATACATTTTGGCCAGCATGGTGAAGCTCTTCATCGGAGCCCCGTTATCTGAGTGTAAAATTAATCCGCTATTCCGGCAGTTTTCCATGATGACGGCCCGCTGTAACAAGGCTGCTGCATATTTACCGCGCTCGACCTCCCTCACTTCCGCTGCCACAATTTTACGACTATATACGTCCATGAGCATGTATAGATAATACCGCTCCCCTTTGATCTCTCCTGGCAAATGGGTGATGTCCCAAGACCAGACTTGGTTCGGACCATGTGCTGTATAGCTGGTCGGACGGCTATAAGTACCACGGGGTTTCCCACCGGCTCTGTGGTGCAATTGATCTTCTGCCTTCAGGAGCCGATAGAATGTTGCTTCCGAAGCAAGGTATATGCCCCTGTCAGCAAGCATGGGGACGATCCTCGACGGAGGCAAAGACGCGTACTCAGCCTCAGAGCATACTTGTAGTACCTGTGTTCGCTCATGTTCTGTCAGCTTATTGGCTGGCACTGGCCGTCTGGCTAATGGTCTTCCATCCGGTTTTAGCCTGCCGTCGCAGAACCATCGCTGAAAGGTCCTGTGTGTGATTCCAGCAACTCGGCAGGCCTGCGCATAGCGAGCCCCGTGGTCTACCGCTTCCTCTATCAGCGCAATTATCCGTTGCCTCTCCAGGTAAGAGGTCAGTCGTCCTCTTCGTTGTCCCGGAGGGCTGACAACTTTTCCTGAAGTACCAGCAGTGCAGCCAATTCGGCTAGCGCCTTGTCTTTTCGACGTAGCTCTTTTTCAAGCGCTCGGATGCGGGCTTTCTCTGAACGAACAGCACGCTGTTCATTAACCAATTGGCGATGTTTAGGCTGATTGGCCGCCAGGCAATTGTGCTTCCATGCCACAAGATGCTCAGGGTACAGACCATGTTTCCGACAATACTCAGCCAGCTCATGTTCAGACAATGCGGCCGTTTCAAGCAGGATCGTAAAAATTTGCTCTGTAGAATGCTCCGAGTCGGGTTCGATTTTTCGGATGATCAGCCCCTCTAGTTCCAGTTGTTTTCGCCAGCCATGAACAGTTGCAATGCCAACACCAATATCATCAGCAACCTGTCTGAGGCTCCAGTTATAGGGTGGCATCATATGCATGATGGCTCTCTCCCTAAGCTCAGGCGCAATCCTGTGATTAACCATTTTACAGCTCCAGCCCCCAGTGAAAAAATCAGGCGACAACTACCCTGCCACTGGGGGTTCCGGCTCAACCTGAACACTTTGCCCCTCCTTTCCGGAAACAGTGTTCAACATCCCGGAATCACTGTTCACATTCACCGGAATCATCCTTAACGCATTGATTTAACAACCTTTGATACGCTCTCCCTTTTGCCAGGGAAGAGCCTATGTCTGCCAAGAGGATTGCAATGCGTAAAATTCGTGAAGTGCTGCGACTGCGGCTGGAGGCTCAGCTCTCTTTTCGCCAGATCAGTATCTGTACCAAGGTCAGTGTCGGCTCCATCCAGAAACTCCTCAAAAGTGCCCAGGCGCTCGGCCTGACCTGGCCCCTGCCCACCGAGCTTGATGATGGCCGACTGGCTGCCCTGTTTTATCCGCAGGCCGATACCACCATATCGGCCCGCCATGTCGTGCCGGATTGGCCCTCTGTCCATCAGGAGCTCAAGCGCAAGGGGGTCTCCAAACAACTGCTCTGGGAAGAGTACACCCAGCGCTATCCCAACAGCTGTTACAGCTACTCCCAGTTCTGCGACCGTTACAAGTCCTGGAGTCAGTTGCAAAAGCGCTCCATGCGCCAGATCCATAAGGCGGGGGAAAAGCTCTTTATCGACTACTGCGGGCCCACGGTGCCCACCGTGTCGCCGACCACGGGTGAGGTCCGTCAGGCACAAGTCTTTGTCGCCGTGCTCGGTGCGTCCAACTACTGAGGTGTCCTGACAAGATCGGACAGTCCCGGATCAAGCAGCCTGAGCAGTTCTCCAATACCTCTTGTTAAACTCCGCCGGGCTGACATTG